>JBASRP010000119.1:0-10655 GCA_049273905.1 Actinomycetota bacterium | reverse complement strand
GGCGCTCGGCGCCGACGGCGTGTGGACCGGCTCGATCTGGCTCACCGTCGCCGAGGCCGACACGCCGCCCGCCGCGCGCGACAAGCTCCTGCAAGCGTCGTCGCGGGACACGGTTCGCTCGCGCGCGATGACCGGCAAGCCGGCGCGCATGCTGCGCACCGGCTGGACCGACGCCTGGGAGGCCACCGAGTCGCCGGGTACGCTCCCGATGCCGCTGCAGTGGATGCTGACGGCGGAGGCGCAGCACCGGATCTTCCGATACCAGCCGCCCGAGCTCGTCGGCATGCCCGTCGGGCAGATCGTCGGCCGCATGAAGGACATCCGCTCGTCGGCCGACGTGCTGCTGGGTATGGTCGAGGAGTGCGCGACGACGCTGGAGACGCTCCACAAGCAGCTCGAGGCGTAGCCGCACCGTCCGCGTCGCGCGCATTTATGCGCGGCCTGTTGCGCCGCTGTCCGCGCTGCGGGCAGAAGAAGCTGTTCCGGCGCTGGCTCCAGCTAACGCCGGAGTGCCCGCGCTGCGGGCTCGTTTTCGAGCGCGAGGAGGGCGCGTTCCTCGGGTCTCTTGCGATCAACTACGGCGTCACGGCGCTCGCGGTGATCGCGTACCTGGTGGTCGTCCTTGTGGTGACGCTGCCGGACCCGCCGGTCTTCGCGCTCACGGCCGGCGCCGTGGGGATCGCGATCGTCGTGCCGCTGTTCGTCTATCCGTTCGCGAAGACGACGTGGGCGGCGATCGACTACCTGCTCCACGCGGGACGCACGTGAGGCGCTAAGCGCGCTTCGGTTCGCGATCCTGGAAGTACTCGACCGCGCGGTCGATCTTGAGCTGGACGAAAACGCCCTCGGCTTCCGCCGTCAGGTCTTCGCCGGCGTGCACGGTGCCGTGCGCGATCACCTTGCGTCCGTCGATGCGGTGGGTGAACGCTTCGAATCGCAGTTCCGTGTTGAGCGGGGTCGGGCGCCGGTACTTCACCGTCAGCGTGCCGGTCATCCCCGGGTTACCGCTCGCGACGTTCGCGAGCCCGAGCAGCATGTCGAACACGCCCGCGAGGACGGCGCCGTGCACATAGCCCGGCGGGCCTTCGTACGCGCTACCCAGCGTCGCCGTGCCACGGATCCTGTCGCCGTCCTTCTCGACCATCACCGGCGGCGCGATCGGGTTGTGCGTCCCGATGATGGGGTCGTTGCGGAAGATCGCTTGCAGGTCGTTGAAGTCGGGCAGCTTCGTCTTGAGCGTCGCGCTGCGCGGATGTTTCTTCAGCTGCTCGTCGAGGCCTTCGAGCGTCGCGATGATGTCCGCGACCTCGTTCTCGGGGACGTCGGAGTTAACCGCGTGGTCGATGAGGCGCCGGACGGCGTCCGCGAGCCGATCGCGGTTCTCGCGCGTCATCACTTGCCTTTGAAGTCCGGCTTCCGCTTCTCGGCGAACGCTTTGGGGCCCTCGCGTGCGTCCTCGGTCATGAAGATCGGCAGGCCGATCTCGAGCTCGATCTTCAGGGCCTCGGGCTCGGGCAGTCCTTCTGTCTCCTGCAGCGAGCGCTTGATCGCCATCACCGACAGCGGGCCGTTCTCGGCGATCGTCTGCGCGACCTTCTTCGCTTCGTCGAGCGTCGTGCCGTCGGGAACGACGCGGCCGATCAATCCCATCTCGAGCGCCCGCGCCGCGGGAACCAGTCCGCCGGTCAGGAGGATCTCCGCGGCCTGGGTGTAGGGGATCTGGCGGCGCAGTCGCACCGTCGAGCCGCCGATCGGGAAGAGGCCGCGGCGCACCTCGGCGAGGCCGAACTGCGCGCTCTCGCCGGCGATCCGGATGTCCATCGACTGGAGGATCTCCGTGCCCCCGGCGACGGCGTAGCCCTCGACCGCCGCGATGAGAGGCTTCTTCACGCGGAGGTTCCGGAGGAGCGCCTTCCACGGCAGCTCGGGGTCGGCCTTCGAGCGGGCCGACCATTCGTCCTCGCCGTAGCCGCCGGCCATCGCCTTCAGATCGGCGCCGGCGGAGAAGTGACCTCCGGCGCCGGTCAGGATCGCTACGCGGATCTCGGGGTCGTCGTTGATCTGCTCCCAGGCGTCGGCGAGACGCACGACCATCTCGGAGGAGAGCGCGTTACGGGCTTCCGGCCGGTTCATCGTGAGGGTCAGGATGTGGCCGTCGCGCTCGAGCAACAGGTGTGGCTGTTCGCTCATGGAAACGGGCCTTTCGCTCGGATGGTCGAGACCGCAAAAGTAGAACAGATTCTAATTTAGGTGCAAGCGACGGTCGGCCCTTCCGGCGCCTTGCGCACGAAACGAGAACGTGTTCTACTTGGCCGGGATGGCCTCGACGAGGGTGAGCGATCCGGTGAAGGTCGACCTCAACGACCTCGACGTTTTCATGCGCGACACCCCTCACGAGTGGTTCGCGTACCTGCGCGAGAACGAGCCGGTCTACTTCCAGACACAGCCGCCGGAGATCGGTCCCGGCTACTGGTCCCTGACGAAGCACGAGGACATCGTCAAAGCGTCGAAAGACTTCCGCACGTTCTCCTCCGGCAAAGGCATGCACATCAAGGACATGGGCCCGGAAAGCGAGCACATGCTCATCTGCCAGGACCCGCCACGGCACACGCGCCTGCGTCAGCTCGTGAGCCACGGGTTCCACCCGCGGATGATCGCGAACCTCGAGGAGAAGATCCGCGAGGTTGTGCACGAGATCGTCGACAAGATCGCGGCGAAGGGTGAATGCGACTTCGTGACCGACATCGCAGCCGAGCTTCCCTTGATCGTGATCTGTGAACTCGCCGGCGTTCCGCCGGAGGACCGTCACAAGGTCTTCGACTGGTCGAACACGATGATCGGCACCGGCGACGATCCCGAGTACTCGCCGGGCCTGGAAGCCGCGACGAAGGCGTTCTTCGAGGTCCACGACTACGCGAAGATCCTCGGCGATCTCAGGCGCTACCAGCCCCGCGAAGATCTCGTCTCGGCGATCGTCAACGCCGAGATCGACGGCGACAAACTCCTCGACATCGAGGTCGCCGTGTTCTTCGTCGTGTTGATGATCGCGGGCAACGAGACCACCCGGAACCTGATAGCGGGCGGGATGCGCGCGCTGATCGAGCACCCGGAACAACGCGAACGTCTGCTGGCGGAGCCGTCGCTCTTCCAGCCCGCGGTCGAGGAGATGCTGCGTTGGGTCACGCCGGTCCATTACTTCCGGCGCACGGTGACCTGCGACTGGGAGGTCCGCGGGACGCCGATCAAGGCCGGAGAGAAGGTCTGTCTGTGGTACGCGTCCGGGAACCGCGATGAGGAAGTCTTCGAGAACGCGATGACCTTCGACGTCGGCCGCAACCCGAACCCGCACGTCGCCTTCGGCGGGGGAGGGCCGCACTTCTGCATGGGGTTCTCGCTGGCCCAGCTGGAGATCAAGGTGATGTTCCAAGAGATCTTCACGCGGCTCCCCAACATCGAGTTCAACGGACCGATGCAGCGCCTGCGGTCGAACTTCATCAACGGCACGCGTCACATGCCGATCCGCTTCACCCCCCAGGCCCGGAGCCTCTAGCCGGCTTGACGCCGCACCCGCCCGTGCTTTCGACTGTGCTCACGCGTCACCGAGAGTCGGGGGAGCCATGAGATACGAACAGTCGATCGTCGTGAATGCGCCGGCGGACAAGGTCTTCGCCTACGTCTCGGACATAACGAAGCTCTCCGAGTGGGGCGGGTTCGGCAACGTCGTGCGTCCAACCTCGCAGGGCGAGGTCGGTGTCGGCAGCAGCTACGAGTGCGACGGGAAGCAGTTCGGCAAACACACGGACAACGTCACCGTCACCGAGTACGTTCCGAATAAGCGGTTCGTCAGCGAGACCAAGGGCGACACGGGGCACAGCCGGAACACGTTCGAGCTCGAGGAGCAAGGCGGCACCACGAAGGTCACCAAGGTCCTCGAATTCATCAAGCCGGCGCTGACGACGCGTCTCGCGGGCCCGGTGCTGAAGAAGATGGCGCCGACCAACCTCGGCAAGGACCTCGAACGGATCAAGGCGCGGATTGAAGGGACGGCCTAGCCGTCCATCGCGTCCCGTGGCCGGGACGATGACCATGACCCCCGCCGCGCTGCGCGCCGCGTACGAGGCGCACCTGACCGCGGTCAACGCGCACGACGTCCAAGCCATTATGGAAACGTTCCACGATGACTGCTACGTCGAGGACCTCGCGTTCGGTCTGCGCGTCAGCGGAAAGGACGCCGTCGAGCGATACTACGAACAGCTCTTCCACATGTTCCGCGACGCGAAGATGAACGTGGACGCGTGGGCCTTCGGCGAAGACGTCGTCGTGACTTGGGGAACGTACCGCGTGACGGTCCCGGGGTTGTTCCTCGGGACGTCGGGCACCATCGGACCGCTCGAGATCACCAGCGGCGTCACGATCGCGACGTACGCGGACGGCCTGCTGCACGGCGAAAGAATCTTCCTCAACCTCGGCTCGATCTGCGACGACGTCGGCGTCTCGATCGATCAGGTACGCAGCGCCGTGCGCGCGATGATGGCCTGAAGCTTCAGGTCTACGCCGGCGGGGGCGGCGGGAAGGAGTGCGCTACGCGGGCCTGGTCCGGCGGTTTTCTCAACAACAAGAAGAGGACGACGGCGTTGGCCGCGAGGGCTATGGCCCTCACGAATCCGTTCATCGCGGCAGCGAAAGGCATGGAGCGTCCGGCGACGTAGATCTCGTCGTTGCTCGGCGCCCAGAACACCGTGAGCACCAGGATCGCGAAGCCGATGCATGGTGCGGCGATCGCGATCCCCCGCGGGCGCCTCCGAAGGAATGCCAGTCCCAGTATGGCCGTGGCGAGCGGAAGAGCAGTGAGGAGGACGCCACGCCACATCCGTTCGGGACGCGGCTTCATTTCCACGGCAATGGAGGCCGCTAGCGAGCCCGTTCGAACGCAATCGCCGGTCGTTCTCACCTTGCGCGGCGGGGAGATGATCGTCCAGACCCACGCGGGACAGACGTGGATCTCCGTCTGCGCGATGTCGTATCTCGCGAGCGCTTGGCGTGGACCTTGGGCGTCGATCGACGCGATGGGGTGCGGCCCCGGCACGTAGCCGTCGCGCGTCGTCGCCCTAATGATGGGCGGCCCGATGCTGTTCCCGTCGATCTCAACTGTCGGGGGGCGGCCGGGGAACGCCGCCACAGCAACCTCGCGACCGATCGAGACAAGTTCGGCCTGGGGCCGCTCGGCCGTTCGGATCCGGGTCGTGACCTCGCCTCTGGGCCGGAACTCGAACGTCACCTCTGCCCGGCCGGGAGTCTGATCCACCTTTTCGGGCAGCCATCGATCCACGAAACCCAGAAGGATGAAGGGAAGGATAATGAGCACTCTCAGCATCAGACGCGGGACGCGTTTCAATCGTGGTGGTTCATCGGGGAGTTCGGGGAGCTTCAACGCGTCGGGAAGCCCGCCCAGAAGATCTCGAGGTCGCCGGTCCGCCAGTCACCCCACGACGCGTAGAGCGTGTCGTCGGGCCCGAACTGCACGTCCGAGGTGTCGTCCCCTCCGACCCACACCGGGTGCTGCGGCGCCGATGAGACGGTGCTCAGCCGGCGCGCAAGATCCCACGTCTCGCCGCCGTTCACGGACGCGGCCGCCCAGAAGTCGTAGGTGTCGTCGGCGTACATGTTGCGCCAGCCGGCGCCGAGCACGCCGTTGCGCGAGTACGAGATCCACGGCTTGAAGCGCGTCGCGTCGCCGGGCTGCGAGATGACCGTCGCCTCGGACCAACTCTGTCCGGCGTCGTCGGTGATCGCGGCGAGGACCTCCGTCCCCTTGAGCCACATGAGCGCGAAGCGGCCGGGATGGGTCGGGTCGGCCACGACCTGCGGGCTCGAATCCGACGTGAACGGCGTCGCGAGGCGCGTGAAAGTCTGCGCTTCGTCGGTGCTGATCGAGAAGACGAGGTCAGAGGTGTTCGGCGCGACGTACGCGACCGCGACCTTGCCGAAGGCGGCGCCCACGTGAGGACTCCCGACCGGGGCGGCAAGCGTTCCGTCGGACCACGTGCGACCGCCGTCCTTGGACACGGTGATCGGCCCGATCCGCGCCTGGTTCTCAGGCGCCGGTAGCCACGTCTGGACCGAGGTGATGTACATCGTGCCGGTCGACTCGTCGATCGCCATCCAGTAGCGGTCGATGTACTCCTTGATGTGCCCGGCGACGACGTCCTTCAGCGGGTTCGCGCCGGGGTTCGAGGTATTGCGCACGGCCGTCGCCGGCGCCGACCAGGTCTCTCCGCCGTCCGTCGACGAGATCACGCGGACCTCGTCGAGCACCGGGAACGCGATGTTGAAGTTTCCGGCCATGATGTACGCGACGCCGTGCTGGTCGAACAGGACGTACGTGTCCGAGCAGTTCGGCATCACGAGGTCCGGCGTCGGGATCATCTTCAGGCGCCACGTTTTCCCACCGTCGTGCGTGACGACGTAGCGGCACGACTGCACCGTCTGGATGACCTCGTCTTGCACCCGAGGCGTGCGTTGCTGGTAGATCAACGCGCCGGCGGCGCCGCCGGTCTCGAGGTACGTGATGATGATGTTGTCGGGGTCAAGGGGGTTCACCGCGATGCTGGGCTCACCGTCCTGCCCGTCGACGTAGTTCGAGGCGTTGCCTTCGAACTGACCGGAGGGTTTGATCGCGCCGCCCTCAGACGAGACGCTCACCGCCAGGAGCAGCGCCAGGATCGACAACCTCACCGCGATGCGCGTCATCGGCCCTCCCCACCTGATGGACTAGCTACGGTGAGGTTCGGCGCACGGCAGCCGAAACCTTCCCGCGTTGGGGCAGAGGGAGAGTGGCCGCGCTACTTGAACTCGATGACCTGGCGGATGGCCTGGCCGCGCGCGCAGGCGTCGAACGCCTCGTTGATGTCGGAGATATCGAGCCGTTTGGTGATCATCTCTTCGAGCTTCAAGCGGCCGGTCCGCCAAAGACGCAGCATCATGTGGAAGTCGGTGCGGACGTCGGCGGAGCCGTACCAGCAACCGAGGATCTTCTTCTCCATGTAGAAGAGCTCGAAGGCACTGAAGGTCAGCATCGCGTCCATCGCGCCGGCGCCGACGACGACCGTCGTACCCCCGCGCCGTGTGGCGTCGTAGGCCGACCGGATCGTCTCCGGGCGACCGATGACCTCGAATCCGTAGTCGAAGCCGTCCCCACCCGTGATCGACGCTGATACCTCAGCGAGTCCGTCCGGTGTCGTCGCGTGCGAGGCGCCGAACTGCTTCGCCAACTCGAGCTTCTCGGGGAGCAGATCCACGGCGATGATCTCCGCCGCGCCGGCTATGCGCGCGCCCTGGATCACGCTGATGCCGACGCCGCCGCACCCGAACACGACGACGGAGGACCCGGGCTCCACGTGAGCGGTTTTCAGCGCCGCCCCAACGCCGGTCATGACACCACAGCCGATCAGCGACGCGACGTCGAGCGGGACGTCGTCGTCGATCTTGATCGCGGCCTGGTGAGGGATGACGAGCTCTTCCGCAAACGTCCCTGTGCCGGCGAAACCGAACACCGGCTGGGCTCCGACGAGGAAGCGTTGCGCGGTCGCGCCGGCCAGGAACAGCACCTGGCAGAGGTTCGGCTGGCCGCGGAGGCAGAACTTACACTCGCCGCACGGCGGTACCCAGGCGACGATCACGTGATCGCCGACACCGAGGTTCGTCACGCCCTCGCCCAGTTCGATGATCTCACCCGCGCCCTCGTGGCCGAGGATGCACGGGATCGGCTGGGGCAGCGTGCCGTTCTGCGCGGAGATGTCGGAGTGACAGACGCCGGTCGCCACGATCCGGACGCGAACCTCACCCGGCCCCGGGCCGATCACTTGCACGTCGTCTCGGACGTCGATCTTCTCGTTGAGCCCCGGAAGGAAAGCCGCTCTCATCCCGCACCTCCACTCAGGTAAGGCAAGGATTAGAACACGTTCTCGCGATGCCGCTCAAGAAGCCGCGCGGCGTTACGGCGCGACGGAACCCCAGTCCGCGAAGCCCGACGGGTCGTGCCGGCCGAACGTCGCGTGCTCGAAGAGTCCCCACCCTTCTGCGCCGTCGCACATAGCGCGCCCGACGTGATCGACCACGCCGAACGGCACGCGCCCAGCGACCGCCGGATCGGTGAGGTCGTACACCGCGCCCTCGATCCAGTCCCGGCCGCGCCAGCGGCCGTGCCCCCATTCGGGATCGCCGCCGTACCCGGCGCCGACGTTCAGCGCGACGAACCCGAGCGTGTCGATCTCGACGGTGATGGGCTTGCCGTCGCGTTCCGTGAGCGAGAGCGTGGCGTGTTCAGGGTGGCGCGTGCCGGAGCGGTAACGGATGTCGATCTGCGGCCAGCCGAGCTGCTCGGTGTGACCGTCGGCGCGGACGCGGATCGCCTCGTTCAGCATCCGGTGGCCGTCGGGCAGCTCCTGCACGATGACGATCAGCGCGTGATCCTCGAAACGGATCGGGACGTACAGCCACCAGAAGCCTTCCATCGGCTCGTCCGCGGCGCGGCCCGGCGGCTCCGGATCGCCGACCGGCCGGATACCCCACGACCGGTCGCGCGTGCCGACCCAGCGGTCCGGGTCGACTGTAATGCGCTCGCCGCCGACCTCGAGCGTGCCGCTCCAGGTGCCCACCTGCGCGAACCGCTGCGCGTCGAGGATCGTCTTCGGGCCCGACTGCATGACGTGGCGGGGCTCGTCCACCGGCGGGTACGAGCCGTTCCAGGTGAGGTCGAAGGCGATCCCCTGCGCGGCCGCGTCGCAGATCACCCGGATCCGCTTCAGCGGCTCGAGGACCTCGATGCGGTAGGGCCCGACGCGGTGGTCCATGCGGTCCTCGCCGAGCGCGTCGGAGCACCGAACGGCCCACTGGCGATCGCCGCGGCGGACGGTCGCGTAGGCGTCGATGACCCCGAGGTTCGGATACACGCCGAGGCCGGTGACCAGGAAGATCTCGCCCGTCCGGTCGTGCGCGTTGAAGTACGATCGGTCGTAGAAATTGCGGTCCGTCGTGCCGGCGAATCGGAGCGACAGCGGCATCTGGTGGATCGGGAATTCGTCCGGCGGCACCGGCACAGGGGTCCCCCTCACGGTCGAAGTCGAGCGCGGCGAAGCGTATCGAGCGGTCCGGGTTGCGAGCCAGAATGAGAACGTGTTCTAATTTCGCCGTCGTGGGTGAGCTCGGGTTCTGGAACGTCGCGCAGTCCGATCCCGGCCGTCTGGCGCTCGTCGATCCCGAGGGCGCCGAGATGACCGCGGGCGAGCTGCTGGCCGAGTGCAACAAGCTCGTGCACGGCCTCCGCGCGCTCGGGATGAAGCCGGGCGACGCCGTCGCCACCGTGCTGCCGAACTCCTCGGCGATGATCGAGGTCTACCTCGCGGTCATGCAGGCCAGCTTCTACCTCGTGCCCATCAACTACCACCTGACCGCCCCGGAGATCGCATACATCCTCCAGGATTCCGAGGCCAAGGCGTTCGTCTGCCACGCGCGCTACGGGGAGGCCGGATCGGCGGCCGTGACGGAGGCCAACTTCAACGCCGACGGGCGCTTCGCCGTCGGCGGCGACATCCCCGGGTTCCGGCCGTACGCCGAGGCCAAGGCCGGGCAGCCCGACGCGATGCCCGAGGACCGCGCGACCGGCGACATCATGAACTACACGGCCGGCACGACCGGCCGCCCGAAGGGCGTGAAGCGCCCGGCCGTACAGGTCGACCCGGATACGAACGCGGAACTGAACGGGCTGTTCCTGATGCTGTTCGGGATCATGCCGAAGGACGACAACGTGCACCTCGTCGTGTCGCCGCTCTACCACACGGCGGTGCTGCGCTTCGGCTCGAGCTCGCTGCACATGGGCCACGCGGTCGTCCTGATGGACAAGTGGACGCCCCAGGAAACGCTGCGCTTGATCGAGCGCTACAACGTGACCACGAGCCACATGGTTCCGACGCAGTTCCACCGGTTGCTGGCGCTGCCCGAGGAGGAGCGCAACGCGCGCACCCTGGATTCGCTGCGCTGCATGATCCACTCGGCCGCGCCGTGCCCGATCGAGATCAAGCGCCGCATGCTCGACTGGTGGGGTCCGGTGATCTTCGAGTACTACGCCGCGACCGAAGGCGGCGGCACGCTCGTGACACCCGAGGAGTGGCTGAAGAAGCCGGGCACCGTCGGCAAGCCGTGGCCGATCTCGCAGATCCGCGTGCTCGACGACGAGAACAACGACGTGCCTACGGGAACGCCGGGAACCGTGTGGATCAAGATGGGCGACTTCTCCTTCGAATACCACAAGGACAAGGAGAAGACCGAAAAGGCCCGGCACGACGGATTCTTCACCGTCGGGGATATCGGCTATCTCGACGAGGACGGCTTCCTGTTCCTGATGGACCGGAAGATCGACATGATCATCTCCGGCGGCGTGAACATCTATCCGGCCGAGATCGAGGGCGCGCTGCTTTCGCACCCGAAGGTCGGAGACGCGGCGGTGTTCGGCATCCCGCACGACGACTGGGGCGAGGAAGTGAAAGCCGTCGTGCAGCCGGGGGAAGGCGTCGCCGCCGGGCCCGACCTCGAGCAAGAGCTCATCGCCTTCTGTCAGGAGCGGCTCGCGAAGTACAAGTGTCCGCGCACGGTCGACT
>JBASRP010000014.1:0-10477 GCA_049273905.1 Actinomycetota bacterium | reverse complement strand
TACAGGCGCACCGCGCAGGCGGCGAGGTGCGGATCTTCACGCGCAACCTGAACGACATCACGGAACGCCTCCCCGATCTCGCGGAGACGCTGCGCGGGTTCCCTGCCGACCGATTCGTCCTCGACGGTGAGGCGATCGCTTTCGACGACGCCGAACGCCCGCGCCTCTTCGGCGAGACGCTGTCGAGCGTGGGCCGGCGCGTGACAGAGCCGCTCGTCTCGACGACCGCGCTCTTCTTCGACGTCCTACACGCGGACGGCGAGGACCTCATCGACCGGCCTCTAGAAGAACGTCTCGCGGTCCTCGACCGCATCGCGGCCGGCGCACGCATCCCCGGCACCACGACGGACGATCCTGCGGCGGCGCAAGCGGTGCTGGACGAGGCGCTCGCCGCCGGGCACGAAGGGGTGATGGTGAAAGGCCTCTCGTCCGCGTATCAGGCCGGCCGGCGCGGCCAGTCGTGGCGGAAGGTGAAGCCGGTGCGCACTCTCGATCTCGTCGTCATCGGCGTCGAGTGGGGTCACGGCCGCCGCAAGGGCTACCTATCGAACATCCACCTCGGCGCGCGCGACCCGGCCGGCGGATTCGTGATGGTTGGAAAGACGTTCAAAGGCATGACCGACGAGATGTTGAAGTGGCAGACGGAGCGCTTCCTCGCGCTGGAAACCGCGCGACACGGGATCACCGTCGAGGTTCGCCCCGAACAGGTCGTCGAGATCGGACTCGACGGCGTTCACGCCTCGACGCGCTACGCGGGCGGCGTCGCGCTGCGGTTCGCGCGCGTCCTGCGGTACCGGCACGACAAGACGCCGGCCGAGGCCGACACGATCGACACCGTCCGGGCGCTGATGCAGACGAGCGACTAACCGCTCGTCCAGGGCCCGATGCCGCCGACACGGTCGACCGCGATGCGCGTCACGTAGCCCGGCGGCGGGTTCGGGAACGGCGGGAATTTCACGCCGGGCCCGATGTACGTGTACGCGAGCTCCTGCAAGAGCTCGGGTGCGCCGCCCTCGGTCACGGTCGCCTGTCCGTAGAGCACGAGATATTTGTCGAGCCCGACCTCGTTCTTCTCGAGCGTGTCGATCGAGACCGCCACGCGGGAGTCGCGGCGCATGTTCTTCGTCTTCCGCTGATCGGGCAGCGTGCCGATCACGACATCGTCGCCGTCGAGGCCGACCCACGCCAGCGTCACCTGTGGCGAGCCGTCCGGATCGAGCGTGACCAGATGCGCCAGGCGGCCCGAACGGATGACCTCTTTCGCGGACTCCGGAAGCATGCGACCCCCTCCTCTATTGCCCGGCGAAGAACCGGTTGAGCTCGCCGCCGGGCTCCGCATCGGCCAGCCACCCGAACGACCCGTTCTCCGCGAGATCACGCGCACCACGTAGGAAACCACCCCACGCTGCGCGAGCAAGCCCCCCACCAACCGATATGCGCCGCACACCCATCCCCGCCAGATCAGCCACGGTTCCGTGCTTGGGTCCGACCAGCACGTTCACCGGCGCCGGCGCGACCGCGGCCACGATCGCCTCGATGTGCTCCGGCTCAACAACGCCGGGCGCGAAGAACGCCTCGCCGCCCACCGCAGCGAACGCGGTCAGCCGCTCGCGCGCGACGCTAAGTGGATCCTCGGACGTGGTGAGGAAGACCTCGCACCGCGTGGTGAGCAGAACCTCTCGTCCGCTCGCGTCGATCGCCGCGCGCGCCGCGCGCACGCGCTCGACGGCGAGATCGGTGTCGTAGAGAGAGCCGTCGGGCCGCGTGTCCTCTATCGAGAGTCCGGCCACGCCGGTCTCGACACACCGCGTAACGTTCACGCCGACCTCGTCGGGATCGTCGGCGTAGCCATTCATGAAGTCGGCGTTGACCGGAAGATCGGTCGCGGCGACGACGTCCGCGATGTGCGCGAGCATCTCGTCGCATGTGAGTCCGCCGTCGGGACGGCCGTGCGCCCACGCGGCGCCGCTCGAGGTCGTCGCGAGCGCCTTGAACCCAAGGCCGGCGAGCTGCTTCGCGCTGCCCACGTCCCACGCATTCGGGATGACGAAACAGCCGGACTCGTGCAGGCGGCGGAACGTTTCGATCGCGTCTGCGGAGCTCAATGTCAGTCGCCCGACGCGTGCAGGACCTTCTCCGGCTTCTCTTCCAACTCGTGCAGCTTGTCGAGGAGCTTGTCCCATGCGCCGTCGAACGTCGTCTGCTTCCGCGCGCGCTTCAGCGGGTTCGCGTAGCTGATGATCTGCGCGCCGATGAACTGATGCCACGCGCCGGTTTCCTTCAGCTTGTCCGAGATCGCTTTCACCAGTGCGTTCGCCTCGAGCACCTTAGCGGCGCGCTCCTGGCGTGTCACGTACGACTTCTCGAGCGGCGCGTCGATGAACCCGTCGCACTTCTTCAGGATCGGCTCGAACGAGCTGCCGGCCAGACGTCCCGACGCCTCGTACCCGAGTCCGAGTGTCACGTAGTGCGCTTGCTCGACGGCGTCGACGATCTGCGCGTCCTCCTCGCCGAGGTCGGGCGCGGTCTCGACGAGCTCGCGGTAGATCGACAGCGCGACCGCCGAGCGCTCGCGGATGTTCGGCTCCTTCTCGATGTTGAGCCGTAGCATCCGGCGGGCGAGCTCCTCCGGAACGACGATCGCGGGGAACTCGGCGATCTCGAGTTGCTGCGCGGCCAGGAAACGGTGCTGGCCGTCGATGATCACGAACTTGTCGTCCTGCGGAACGACGATCAGCGGCGCGATGAAACCGATGTGCTCGATAGAGCCGATGACACGCTTCACGTGGGTGTCGCTCGGCTTGCGTTGATGTTTGATGACCTCGAGCTTGTCCGCCGGGATCAGGGTGAAGGTGAGGTCCTGACTTTTCGCGGGGTCCGCGAACCCGACGCTGACGTCCTGCCGGGACGCCTTCGCGCGGCCTTTCGCTTTCGGCGGCACGCCGCCGACTCTATCGCCGTTGGAGACGGCGCGGCACGTCAGACGAAGCGACTAGTGTCGGACCGATGGACCCCGGAAGAGATGGCGTTGCGCCCGGCGCCGACGGGAAGCTCCGATGCTGGTGGTGTGTCGGCGACCCCTTGTACGAGGCCTACCACGACCGTGAGTGGGGGAGACCCGTCGGAGACGACCGCACGATCTTCGAGAAGCTCATCCTCGAAGGGTTCATGTCCGGGCTCAGCTGGCTGACGATCCTCCGCAAGCGCGAGAACTTCAGGAAGGTCTTCAAGGATTTCGAGCCAGCCGCAGTGGCGCGGTTCTCATCGCGAGACGTCGAACGGCTGCTGGGCGACGCGGGCATCGTGCGCCACCGCGGAAAGATCGAATCCACGATCAACAACGCAAAGCGCTACCGCGAACTCATCAAGGAGGTCGGCAGCCTCGCCTCGCACGTCTGGTCGTTCGAGCCGGACCCGTCCTCGCGCCCGGCGGCCCTCGACTGGACCACGCTGACGGAGCTTCCGCTGAACCCCAAAGCGAAGGCGTTGAGCAAGGATCTGAAGAAGCGAGGCTGGTCCTTCGTCGGTCCCACGACCGTGTACTCCGCGATGGAATCGCTGGGCCTCGTGAACGACCACGTCGAGAAATGCTACGCGCGGAAAGAGGTCAAGAAGGATCGCTCGCGCTTCATACGTCCTTAACTCCGCGCGCTCGCTCAAACGCCCTTGCGGTAGCGCGAGACCGAGATCCACCCGAACAGGGCGACGATCGCGACCGACCACAGCAGGGAGCGGATGACGAAGTAGCTCGTGGAATGATGGAGGATCGCCTCCGCTTCGGCGCCTCGGCTCAACGTTCTGACCGATTCGATCATGTACGTGATCGGTTGATGTTCGGCGACGCCACGCATCCAGCTCGGGAGCGTCGTCACCGGAACGAAAGCGCTCGAGATGAACACCAGCGGGATAAGGAGGAGCGACATCCCCTGCGCCGCCTGCGCGTTCCCCGCGTACATGCCGAGAGCGATGAACACCCACTCGAGGACGAACGAGTAGAAGACCAGCAATGCGAAAGCCAGCAAGCCTGCTCCGATGGAGCCGCCGAGGCGGAATCCGACGGCGAACCCGATGACCGTCATGACGAGGAGACCCCAGGCGGCGCTCGCCGTATCCGCGATGGCGCGGCCCGCAAGCACCGTACTGCGCGGGATCGGCAGTGAGCGCAGCCGGTCGAAGAAGCCGAGCTCGCGATCCTCGGCGACGCCCGCAGCGCCGGCCATGCCGCCGAAGATGATGCCGGTCGTGATGAACCCTGGGATGAGGAAGTTGGTGTAGTCGCTTCCGATGCCGGCGCCGATCGCGCCGCCGAAGACGTAGCGGAAGATCAGGAGGAACATCGCTCCCTGCACCGTCCCGACGACGACCAGCTGCGGCGTCCTGATGAACTTGAGAAACGTACGTTTCGCGATGACGGACGTGCTCGCTAAGAACGACGCTTTGTTTATTGCCACGGATGCGGTCGCCATTCCGATCTCCTAATTTCCTCGTGCGCCCGCCGGCGCTTCGGTGTCTTCTTCCTCGAGAACCTGTCCAGTGAGCGCGAGGAAGACCTCATCGAGCTTCGGCTGCCGCAGCGCGACGTCGTCGAGTGTGATCCCAAGTTTCTCGAGGGGCTTCAGCGCCACGCTCAGCTTGTCGGCTCCACCTTCGATGACGACGGACACGCGTCGCGTCGACTCGTCGATCTGCGGCTCGCTACCGTCCCCGCACGCCGCCAGCGCTTTCGCGGCCTCGGGGATGTCTTCGCGGTCGCGGACGTGGACCTCGATCACGTTGCGCCCGGCTTTCTGCTTGAGCTCCGCCGGCGTGCCGGAGGCGATCGTCTTGCCGTGGTCGATGATGACGATCTGCCCGGCGAGGTGATCCGCCTCGTCCAGATACTGCGTCGTCAAAAGGACGTTCGTGCCTTGATCGACGAGCGCGCGGATCGCGTCCCACAGATCCAAGCGGCTGCGCGGATCGAGACCCGTCGTCGGCTCGTCGAGCAGCAGCAAGCGCGGCGTGCCGACCAGGCTTGCGCCAAGGTCGAGCTTCCGGCGCATGCCGCCGGAGTAGGTACGCACCAGACGGTCGGCGGCCTCGGTCAGTCCCATGCGCGCGAGCACAAGCGCTGCGTTCTCCTTCGAGGCGCGCTTGTTCTGGCCGAAGAGGCGCGCGACCATCTCGAGGTTCTCGCGTCCCGTCATCGCCGGCTCCACGGCGGCGAACTGTCCGGCGAGTCCGATCGTCTGGCGCACCGCCTCCGGCTCGCGCACGACGTCGTGCCCGAACACGTGCAGTGTGCCCTCGTCGGGCTTGATGAGCGTCGCGATCGACCGAACGAACGTTGTCTTGCCGGCGCCGTTGGGACCGAGGATCGCGAGGATCACGCCCTGCTCGGCGACGAGGTCCAGTCCGTCGAGCGCCACGGTTTTGCCGAACCGTTTGACGACTCCCGACGCTTCGATGATGGCTGCCATCAACTCCCCCTTGCGGTTTTCGCGACGGTGGATCTTAGGCGGATCTCATCCGGTTCGCTGCGGCTGATACACGAGGATCAATGCCCCTGTGCTGGTCTGTCGTGATTCGACGAGTTCGAGCGGAGTCTTCGGTTCGCCGTCACGGAAGAGACGTTTCCCGCCGCCGAGGAGCAGCGGGCACTGCAGCAACGTGTAGCTATCGACCAGGTCGTTCTGGATCAGGTCGTGGATGAGCGCGCCGCTGCCGAGGATCGTGATGTCCTCGCCGTCGGCCTCCTTGAGTTTGGCGACCTCGGCGGCGCCGTCTCCCTTGATGAGATGCGTGTTCTCCCAGGTGACCTCGTCGAGAGTGTTGGACACCACGTATTTCGTGGAATTGTTCATCTTCGCCGCGACGGGGTCGTCGTTCGAGACGTTGGGCCAGTGCGCAACCATCTTCTCGTAGGTAACGCGTCCGAAGAGCAGAGCGTTCCCGCCAGACAAACCTTTCGAGGCGAACTGCATCCAGTCGTCGTCGATGTACGGCCCCACCCACCCACCGTGCTCGAAGCCCCCGGTCCGGTCCTCGTCGGGGCTGCCCGGGCCCTGCATGACACCGTCCAGGCTGATGAAATTGACCACGCTGATCTCACGCATCGTGACCCTCCTCGATAAGGGGTTAGTTATGGGACCCCTACCCGTCGAGGATGGAGACGACCCGGGCGGCGGAAACTCATCGGTCGGCGGGCGAGATACGCTGTCTCGTGAACCTCGCTGAGATCGCACGGCACCGGATGCGCGCCCAGCGTATCTGGGGGCCTGCGTCCAAGGACGCGAACGACGCGCTGCGCTGGCTGACCGCCGCGCAAGCGCAAGAGCTGCCTTACGCGAAGTGGTCTCTGGGTCAGCGCACGAAGGGCGCGACGCGCGCGGCGCTGGACCGCGCGTTCGACGACGGGAAGATCCTGCGAACGCACATCCTTCGGCCCACGTGGCATTTCGTCGCTCCCCAGGACCTGCGCTGGTTGATGCGATTGAGCGGACCCCGCGTCAACGCCGGGAACGCGCGCCGCTATGTGGAGCTCGGCCTCGACGCTAAGACGTTGCGGCGCACGAACGACCTCATCGCGGACGCCGTTTCCGAACGCCACCTCACGCGCCGCGAGCTGGCGGCCGTCCTCGCGCGCAAGCGCGTCGACACCGACGGACAGAGGATGGCGTACATCATGTCGCGCGCCGAGCTGGACTCGGTCGTTTGTAGCGGCGCGATGAACGGCAAGCAACAGACCTACGCGCTGTTCGACGACCGCGTGCCGGCGAAGAAGGGGCCCGATGGCGAGGCGGCACTCGCGGAGCTCGCGCGGCGCTACTTCACCGCGCGCGGCCCGGCGACGCTGAAGGACTTCGTCTGGTGGTCGGGCCTCGCGACGCGCGACGCGCGCTCCGCGATCGCGTCGATCGAGCGTGACCTCGACTCGCTCGTCGTAGACGATCGCACCTACTGGTTCGGCGAGGCGTCCTCGCGACAGGGCCCAAATCCTCGCGCCGACCTCGTTCAGTGTTACGACGAGACGATCATCTCGTACACCGAGAGCAGGAAGGACGTCCTCGCAGCGTCGGGCCGCTTGGCCGCGCCGCTCAGCGTCGACGGGTTCATGCACGCGATCCTTTTCGACGCCCGTCTGCTCGGGCGTTGGAGGGTCGCAACGAAGCGCGACGGCGTCAAGATCGAAACACAGATCGATCGTAAGCTCACTGCGGCGCAGCGGAAAGCGGTGGACGAGGCGATCGAGCGCTACCTGGCGTTCATGGGAACCGGAAGCGCGTCGCGTTCTTCGTGAAATCGGTCCACGCGAGCACCAGTTTCGGACGCAGTACGGCGACGCCGCTCTGGAAGATCTTCGGGTCGAGCTTTCCGTAGGCCGGGTACTTCGCGAACATCTCGTCCGCGAGGTGCTGCGCCTTCTCGTCGGAAGGTACCTCGACCTCGATCACGCCCTCGACCATGAAAGCCTCCCACCCGTCGCCGATGTGCACGACGACGTTGGGATTGTTCGTCACGTTCCGGTGATGGACGGTCTCCGGGCTCCCGCCGTAGTAGAGCGCGCCGTCGATCCACATCCCGTCGCGCGGGATCACGTGCGGCCGGCCGTCGGGCCGCACGCTCGCGATCCAGTACTGCCTGGCCTCGCCGAGCCTCTTCTCGACGTAGGACCACATGAGGCGTTCCTTCGGGTTTCCGTATTCCTTCGGGAAGTGGGGCTTGTCGACGATCGGCTCCGTCATGTCCCCTCCTCAGATAGCGAGAGCACGAATGCTAGAGCAGAGCGCGGAGTTCGTGAGGACTAGACGGACGAGGGGACGATGCGGCGTCCCCACACGAAGCGGTCGTGCCAGTAACCGTCGCCCATCCAGTCGAGCGCGACGCCGGCGCGCGAGCCGGACGAGTGGATGAACCATCCGTTGCCGAGGTACAACCCGGCGTGCCCGACGGCGCTCGCCCTTCGGGTGAACTCGCCCTCGACATCCCAGGTCAGGATGTCGAGTGGACGGAGCTGAGACAGGCTGATCCGCGTCTTTGTTCCCGCGGCGATCCCCGCGGAGGATCGGTCCGGAAGCGACCACCCCGTGTATCCGCGAGAGGAGGCGTTGCCCATGCCCTTGCGCATGACCCACCACACGAATCCGGAGCAATCCACCCCCGTGCTCGCTGTTTCGCCGCCGTACGTGTAGGGGGTGCCCGCGTAGCGGAGAGCGAACTCCACGACCTTTCGACGTGTCGGGGTAAGTGAGGGCAGCACGACGTTCTGGAACCGCTCTTGGAGGAACCACGTGCGCCACCCGGTGTCCGCGAGCTGGGCAAGTGCGTAGGCGAACTCGCCACGCTTGATCCGTTGGGAAGGAAAGATCTCGTAACGCATCGCGTTCGGGAAGTTGAAATAGGTCCGAAGGTGATGGGCGATGGTGTGGTATCCGAGCGCGCTGGTGTGTTTGAATCGATATCCATCGGATGACGAGATCGCGTTGACCGCAGCGGCGACGGGCAGCAACTCGAAGACGCGTGCGATCGCGGCATTGAGCTGCGTCTTGGTGACGTATCCGGTTGGGTTGAACACGCCGCCCGGCGCAGACATCCACCCTCTGCTGACCGCGACGTTCGCGTAGCGCCACAAGCTGCTCGTGCTCGGGAGATCGCTGAACACGAGGTCCGCGTCGAGGACGCTGTCGCGTCCGAACGCCCGCACGAGCCCGAACGCGAGGACCTGTCGGGTAAGCGACCCATTCGGGCGGAATGAGGAGCCGCCCAGCCGGAGCCAGTCCCGGCTGTACGCGGCGGCGCGAATGGCACTGCGCGCCCAATGGGTGGCGATGTCCGTATATGCCGGCGCCACGCTCGGCGGGATGACGAGCGGATCGGGACACGGCTCGAGATCCGGGAACACTTCCGTCGGTTCGCCGCACGTCGGCGTCGGGTCCGGCGGCGGCGGAGGTGGCTCCCAGGCGTGCGCGATCCCGGCCGAGCTCAGAAACGCCGCGGCGGCGATGATGAGAGCGATCCCCCTCTTCCCCATAGCTCATGGAGAGTCGGCAGAAACGCGCGCGTTTCTTTAGCGATCCGAGGACTCCGCGGCGCAGGTAAGGACTTCAGTCTCAGAGCTATCGCTTCGCCACAAGCGTCAGCACATCGTACGCAGCGACTGCTTCGCCCCTTTGGTTCGTAACGAGGGCGTCCCACCGCACCTCGCCGTGAGGGTCGGTGCCTCTGCGGTCGATCTCTTTCGCGGTCAGCCTGACGGATAGCTCATCTCCCGGATAGACGGGCTTAATGAAACGCAGGTTCTCGAGTCCATAGTTGGCGAGGACGGGTCCGGGGTCCGGGTGGACGAAGAGCCCGGCAGCTGCGCTGAGCACGAAGTAACCGTGTGCAACCCGTCCATCGAAGAACGGGTTCGCCTTCGCGGCCTCCTCGTCCATGTGGGCATAGAAGCGATCTCCCGTCAGCTCTGCGAACGCCTCGATGTCATCGAGCGTCACCGCCCGCGGCCCCGCGGTGACCCCATCGCCGAGCGCGAGCTCCTCCAGATACTTTCGGAAAGGATGCCTCTCCTCGTCGCGATGCGCGCCCGGCAGCCAGCGCCCCGTTGCAGCAGTGATCATGCCGGGGCTCCCTTGCAGGGCGGTCCGCTGCATGTGATGCAGGACGGCTCGGATCCCACCGAGCTCCTCTCCGCCGCCGGCCCGTCCCGGCCCTCCATGAACAAGATTCGGGAGAGGAGATCCGTGACCCGTGGATTCCGACGCGCAGTCTCGGTCCAGGATCAGGATCCGTCCGTGCCACGCAGCCGTCCCTTGAATGATTCCCTTGGCGAACTCGGGGTCATGAGTCACGACGCTACCGACGAGACTTCCCTCTCCCAGTCCGGCCAAGGTCACGGCCTCGTCGAGGGAGTCGTATGCCATCACGGTACTCGCCGGACCGAATGCTTCCACCTCGTGGAGCACCGGCAGATGCGCATCGTCGGCGAGGAGCAACTGAGGCGCGATGAACGCTCCACCTTCCGGGTCGGCGTCGACGACATCGACCTTGACGGGATCTCCGTAGATCGATCGTGCGCCGCCGGCCAGACGAGCCACTGATGCTCTCACCTCATCGCGCTGTTCCAGGCTGACGAGCGGTCCCATCGTCACACCCTCGTTCGCCGGGTTTCCGATCACGACCTGAGTGAGCTCGGCTTTGACCGCCTCAGCGACGTCATCCAAGAACGCCCTCGGGACGATCGCGCGCCGTATCGCGGTGCATTTCTGGCCGGCCTTCACCCTCATCTCCGTCACGAGTTGCCCGACGTACAGAGCAAACTCAGGAGAGTCGGGACCCGCATCCGGCCCCAATATCGAACAGTTCAGTGAATCGGTCTCCGCGTTGAAGCGAACCGCGTTGCCGACGAGGCCCGGATGTGATCTCAGATGGCTCGCCGTTGTTGCCGAGCCGGTGAACGCCACGACGTCCTGGCCCGAGAGCTGGTCAAACAGGTCATCCC
>JBASRP010000110.1:0-7180 GCA_049273905.1 Actinomycetota bacterium | reverse complement strand
TCGAGCTTGAAGACCGCGACGAGGCCGTCGCCGATGTCGACGACGCCGGCGTTCTCGCCGGGGCCCATCACGATGTGCGGGCCTTCCGTGGGCAGCGTCTTCAGGTGGACCTTCGAGGACTTGTAGGAGCAGTGCTCGGACCACATCGCGGCGTACATCGCGAGTTCGGCTTTGTTCGGCTCGCGGCCCAGCGTCGCGACGATGCGCTCGTACTCGTCCTCGGTAAGAGCGAGAGAGAGCGCCAGCTCGAGTCCGGTCACGCGCGCGCTCCGGCCAAGGAGTCGATCAAGGAGCCGAGGATCGCGACGCCGTCGGCGGAACGGATGCCGGCGCCCGCGTCGACCGCGTGTTCGGGGTGCGGCATCATCCCGAACACGTTGCCGGTCTCGTTGCTCACGCCGGCGATGTTCGCGGTGGCGCCGTTCGGGTTCGCTTTGGCGACGACCTCGCCGCTCGAGGTGCAGTAGCGCAGAGTGATCTGGCCGTTGTCTTGCATCGACCGGAGAGTTGAAGGATCGGCCACGTACCGTCCTTCCCCGTGTTTGATCGGGATCGTGAGAACCGCTCCGACGGACGTGCGCCCGGCGAAGCGCGAACCGGTGTTTTCCACGCGCACGTGTACCGCTTCGCAGATGAAGGACAGACCTTCGTTCCGGACCAGCGCGCCGGGCAGTAACCCCGCTTCGCACAACACCTGGAAGCCGTTGCAGATCCCGAGCACCGGGCCGCCGCTACGCGCGAACTCGACCACGGACCTCATCACGGGCGAGAACCGCGCGATCGCGCCGCAGCGCAGGTAATCGCCGTAGGAGAATCCCCCCGGCAGCACCACGGCGTCCACGCCGTGCAATTCGTGATCGCCGTGCCACAGCAGGTCGGCGTCTGCGCCGAGCGCGCGCAGCGCCCAGACGGCGTCGCGCTCGTCGTTCGATCCGGGGAACTGGACGACTCCGATCGTCATCCGCACCCCTCCCAGCTCGAGGTGCACAGAACCTTGCCGGCGTCGTCCTGGAACGAGAACCTGGGCTCCACCGAGGTGAACAGCTCGCGCGCATCCAGCTTCACTATCTGGAAGCCTCCGTCGCGCGGCCGCAGGCGGATGTACGCGGTGTGATCCTCGAACGTGGCCTCTTCGAAGGCGGCGCCGACCAGATACAGGACGAATTCCTGCGTGTAGTCGATGTCGTCGTCGATCCCGGGTGGGATCTTCGCACCCGGGTACGCCTCGCCCGTCGACAGCGAGGTGCGCGCGCAGCCTGACAGGCCCTGACAGGGAACGAAGCGCGGGCGGCCGGCCGCGGCGGTGGTGAAAGTGCGGTCCTCGACGATCACGCGGCCCGAGATCACGGTGCCGGCCAGCGGGGTGGGGCCTTCGAAAGCGGGATGCGAGGACGAGGAGCACGCGGTCAGGGATGCCCCTGCCACTGCGACCGCCGCCACGAACCTCCTCAATGGACCTGGGCTCACCGTGGGAACCCGGCGCGGACGAGCAACTCGACCGCGCTGTCTCGACCCAACCGAACTATAGCGTCGGCATCCGCGCACCCGCGCGGGTAGTCCTCGACCTTGAAGAAATTGCGGCACGCGCCGAGTTCGGCGACGCGCGCGGCGAACTCCTGCGTCGCGGTAACAGGCCCGCCCTTCGCTATGTGGTAGCCCTCGTGCGCCAGCAGCGGCGCGATCACGAGCGGCGGGAGGTTGGTGCGCGACAGAGCGACGGCGAGCAGGATCCGGTTCTCCGAGAGGTCGGTCGTCGACAAGACGCCCGTCCTCGTGAAGAGCGCGAACCGGATGCGGGCCTTGGCGAGGCCGCGGATCGCCTCCTGTGTCTCGACGGGGGCGCCCCGCCCTTGCGAGAGAAGTCCGCACAGAGACGCGACCGGCGTCGGCCGGCCGTCCTCGTCCGGGCCGATGAGGCGCGCGACCGCGGGCGGCCCGCCCTCGACCACGAGGCCGCGGACCTCCTCGCACGGAGGCCGGAACGACGGAAGCGGACTCGGGATGTCGACCAGGCGCGCCCGGACCACGTCGTGCGTGAAAGAGCCTTTCGGCGGGCTCCGCCGCTCGGCGAGCGGCAGTTCGGACCGCGTCGGCGGGTTGCCGAGCAGGTACACCACCAGGCCGATCCCCGCCGCGACGAACAACAGGAAAACCACGAGGAGAGGCCTCGGCATCGAATCGATGAAACGGATGCTCTTGGAAGGAGCCTTCTCCATCTAGGAGCTGCCGTCCTCGATCCGGTAGGTGAAGTCCTCGATCACCGGGTTCGAGAGGAACCGCCGCGACATCTCCTCGATCCGCCGGACGACCTCGTCGCGCGAGGTGCCCTCGATCTCGAGCGAGATGTGCTTGCCGATCCGGACCTCCGACACCCCGTCGAAGCCGAGCGACGGCAGGCTCTCCTGCACGGTCTTGCCTTGCGGATCGAGGATGCCGTCCTTCAGCATCACGTCGATCGCGACGCGTGCCTTCATCGATCGAGCCACTCGTCGAACGACTTGCCGGTGACCCGCTCGTACGCCTCGACGTACTTCGCGCGCGTCTGCTGCACGACGTCGGCCGGCAGGTCCGGACCCGGCGGTGAGTGGTCCCAACCGCTCGCGTCGAGCCAGTCGCGCACGTACTGCTTGTCGAACGAGGGCTGGCCGCGACCGGGTTCGTACTCCGACGCGGGCCAGAAGCGGCTCGAGTCCGGCGTCAGCGCCTCGTCGATCAGGATGATGTCGCCGTCGACGAGCCCGAACTCGAACTTCGTGTCGGCGATGATGATGCCGCGCTCGCGCGCGTGCTCGGCGGCGGTCGTGTAGAGCTCCAGCGTGAAGTCGCGCAGCGCCGTCATCGTGTCTTTGCCGGCGATCTCGGCGGCCTGCTCGAAGGTGATGTTCTCGTCGTGCCCCGTCTCGGCCTTGGTGGCCGGCGTGAAGATCGGCTCGGGGAGCTGGTCGCTCTCGGTCAGACCCTTCGGCAACGCGATGCCGCAGACCGATCCGGTCTTCTGGTACTCCTTCCAGCCCGATCCGGTGATGTAGCCACGGGCGACGCACTCGATCGGAACTGGCTCGGTCTCGCGCACGAGCATCGAGCGCCCGCGGAGCTCGTTCGCGTGCTGCTTCGCTTCGGGCGGGTAGTCGTCGACCTGCGTGGAAATCTCGTGGTTGGGAACGATGCCTTTCGTGCGCTCGAACCAATACGCCGACAGGCCGGTCAGCACGGCGCCCTTGTCGGGGATGTCGGTCGGCAGCACAACGTCGTACGCGGAGATGCGGTCGGACGCGACCATCACGATCCCCGCTTGCGTGCGGTACATCTCCCGCACCTTCCCCTGCTTCACGAGCTGCAGCCCGTCGAGCACGTGCCCCTCCTTCTAGAGTCGTTCCAGCCGCTTGAAGATGCGATCCGAGTGGACCAGGTACCGCTGCGGATCCATGATCGCGTCGAGCTTGGCCTCGCCGAGCCGCTCGCGCACCACGTCAACGTCGAGCAGGTTGTCGCGGAACAGACCGCCCTGCTCCCACGTACGCATGCCGGCGCTCTGCACGATGCCGTACGCCTCTTCGCGTGACGCGCCGGCGTCGACGAGCGCGAGCAGCACCGCCTGCGAGTAGACGAGCCCGCCGCTCGCGTTCAGGTTCGCGAGCATGCGCTCCGGATAGACGCGCATCCCGTCGATCACGTTGCTCGTGAGGTGCAGGATGTAGTCGAGCGCGATCGACGCGTCGGGAAGGAAGACGCGCTCCGCGGACGAGTGGGAGATGTCGCGCTCGTGCCACAGCGCGACGTTCTCGAGGCCCGGCGTCACCGCCGCGCGTACGACCCGCGCGAGCCCGGTGATGCGCTCGCACATGATCGGGTTGCGTTTGTGCGGCATCGAGCTGGAGCCCTTCTGCCCTTCGCGGAACGGCTCCTCCGCCTCCCGCACCTCGGAGCGCTGGAGGTGGCGGATCTCCGTCGCGATCTTCTCCAACGTCGCCGCCGTGATCGCCAGCGCGGACACCCATTCGGCGTGGCGGTCGCGCTGGACGACCTGGGTCGCCGCTTCCGCGGACGAAAGGCCCAGCTCCTTGCACACGTGTTCCTCGACGAACGGATCGACGCTGGCGTAGGTGCCGACGGGACCGGCGATCTTGCCGACGCTGACGGTCTCGCGCGCGCGTTGCAGCCGGTCGCGATCGCGCGCCACCTCGAACGCCCACACGGCGAGCTTCAGCCCGAACGTCGTCGGCTCGGCGTGGATGCCGTGCGTGCGGCCCACGCAGACCGTGTCGCGGAACTCCAACGCGCGCCGCTTGAGCGACGCCAGCAAGGTGTCGGTCTTCGCGAGAAGCAGGTCCGACGCCTCGCGCAGCTGCAGCGCCAGCGCGGTGTCGAGAAGATCCGACGACGTCATGCCGTAGTGGATCCAGCGTGCCGCTTCGCCGACGTTCTCGCCGAGCGCCGTCAGGAACGCGACCACGTCGTGCTGGAGCGTCTCCTCGAGCTCGTCCACGCGCGCCGGGTCGACCTCCTTCGCCTTCGCGCGGATCGTCTTCAGGTCGGCCTCGGGCACGACGCCGAGCCTCGCCCACGCATCGACGGCGAGCAGCTCGATCTCCATCCAGTGCCGGTACTTGGCGCGCTCCTCCCAGACCGCGCCCATCTCCGGCAGCGTGTAGCGCGGGATCATCGGCCCTCCCCCGCGCGCGCGAACGCGTCGGCGACGACCTTGGCCGCGCCCTCTGGGCCGTCCCACCCGCCGGTCACGGTCTCTTTGTGTTCGAGCATCTTGTAGACGTCGAAGAAGTGTTCGATCTCGTTGAGGAGGTGGCTCGGCACCTCGTCCAGCCGCTTGATCGAGCTCCACAGCGGATCGGACACCGGCACGCAGAGCACCTTGTGATCGATGCCTTTCTCGTCGCGCATCATGAAGACGCCGACGGGGCGAACGTCGATCTCGCAGCCGGGGAACGTCGGGTCCGAGACCAGCACGAGCGCGTCGAGCGGATCGCCGTCCTCGCCGAGGGTGCCGTCGATGAACCCGTAGTCGGCCGGGTAGTGCACGCTCGCGTAGAGCGTGCGATCGAGGCGGATACGACCGGTCTCATGGTCCATCTCGTACTTGTTCCGCGATCCTTTCGGGATCTCGACGATCACGCGGACGGTGCCGGGTATCTCTGTGCCCACTACAGCCGGAGCCCCTCGGCCAGCTGGTCCTTGAACTCGCGCAGCTTCTTGCGGAGGTCGTCGTCGTTCCCCGCCAGGATCTGCACGGCCAGCACGCCGGCGTTCGCGGCGCCGTCGATGCCCACGGTCGCCACGGGAACTCCGCTCGGCATCTGCACGGTCGACAGAAGTGCGTCCATCCCGTCCATCACACCGCCCGACAGCGGCACGCCGATCACAGGGAGGGCCGTGTGCGCGGCGACGACCCCGGCGAGGTGCGCGGCCCGGCCAGCGCCGGCGATCAGCACCTTGACGCCGCGGTCTTCGGCGCGGCTGGCGTACTCACGGACGCGCTCGGGCGAGCGGTGGGCGCTCATCGAATCCATCTCGTACTCGACGCCGAAGCGCTCGAGGAGGGCCGCCGCGTGCCCCATCTTGTCCTTGTCCGATGGGCTTCCGTACACGATGCCGACCTGCGCCCCCATCCGATCAACCCCCTTGCCGCTCTGCGGCTCTCTGCGCGATGTCCGTCCGGTAGTGCATGCCTTCGAACCGTATCTTTTCAATTCCCGTGTACGCGCGCGAACGCGCTGCCCCGAGGTCGGCGCCGAGCGCGCTGACGGCCAGCACCCGTCCGCCCGCCGTCACGATGCTTCCGTCCTTGCGCGCGGTGCCGGCGTGGAAGACCTCGACGCCGTCCAGCCGAGCGACCTCGTCGAGCCCTTCGATCGGGAGCCCCGTCTCGTGCCTGCCCGGGTACCCGCCCGAGGCCAGAACGACGGCGACGCACGCGTCGGCGGTCCACGCCGGCTTGTAGTAGGAGAGGTTCCCCTCGGTGCAGGCCAGCAGCAGCTCGGCCAGGTCGCTCGAAAGCCGCGGGATGACGGCCTGGGTCTCGGGGTCGCCGAAGCGGCAGTTGAACTCGAGCACCTTCGGGCCGTCGGGCGTCAGCATCAGCCCGCCGTACAGGCAGCCGACGTAGGGCGCGTCCTGCTCGTGCAGCGTGTGGACGATCGGCTCGAAGACGTCGCGCACCGCGCGCTCGACGATGTCGGCCGGCGCTTGGGGGACCGGACTGTACGACCCCATCCCGCCGGTGTTCGGGCCCTGGTCGCCGTCGTCGATCCGCTTGAAGTCCTGCGCGGAGATCAGCGGCAGCACGTGCCGGCCGTCGGTCAGGCAGAGGATCGACAGCTCCTCGCCCTGGAGGAACTCCTCCACCACGACCACCGCGCCGGCGTCGCCGAACGCGAGGTCGAGGAGGCACTCGCGCAGAGCCTGCTCGGCGCCGGCGCGATCCATCGCGACCGTCACGCCTTTCCCCGCCGCCAGGCCGTCCGCCTTCACGACGACCGGCGTGCCGAACTCGTCGACCGCTTTGAGCCCGTCCTCCATCGTCATCACGGTGGAGCTGCGCGCGGTCGGGACGCCGGCCTTGATCATCAGGTTCTTGGCCCACGCCTTCGAGCCCTCGATGCGGGCCGCCGCCCGCGACGGACCGAAGACGTTGAGACCGCGCTCGAGAAGCTCGTCCGAGAGCCCGGCGACCAGCGGCGCCTCGGGCCCGACGACGGTGAGGTCGATCCCGTGCGCCTCGGCGAAGTCGGCGACGGTCCCCGGGTCGGTGATGTCGAGCGGCTCGCACTGCGCGATCTCGCCGATCCCCGCGTTGCCCGGCGCGGCGAAGATCTTGTCGATCGTCGGGTTCTGCGCGAGCTTCCACGTCAGCGCGTGCTCCCGACCGCCACCGCCGATCACGAGGATGCGCATCGCTACGCTCCGACCCGGATCGGTTCGCGGCGGACGGTCTGATCGCGCGACGGCCCGACACTGACGAGCGTCACGGGCGTGCCGGAGAGCTCCTCGATGCGCCGGATGTACGCCTGCGCGGCGTCCGGCAGCTCGGTGAACGTGCGCGCGTCGGTGATGTCGGCGCTCCAACCCGCGAGCTCTTCGTAGATCGGCTCACACTTGTGGAAGATCGTCTGGTGCGGGGGGAACTCCTCGTAGACCTCACCCTGGTAGCGGTACGCGACCGCGA
>JBASRP010000109.1:0-3268 GCA_049273905.1 Actinomycetota bacterium | reverse complement strand
GTCGAGATCATGTGCAAGGAGGCGATCGACTCGGTTCTCGAGCTCGAGCGCTGGGGCCTCCCGTTCAACCGCACGCCCGACGGGCGGATCGACCAGAGGAGGTTCGGCGGCCACACCCGCAACCACGGCGAGGGCCCGGTGAAGCGGGCCACCTACGCTGCCGACCGCACCGGCCACATGATCCTGCAGACCCTGTTCCAGCAGTGCATCAAGAACGACGTCCAGTTCTTCAACGAGTTCTACGTCCTGGACCTGGTGATGAACGGCGACCGCGTGTCCGGCGTCGTCGCGTACGAGCTGTCCACGGGCGAGCTGCACGTCTTCCACACGAAGACCGTGCTGTTCGCTACCGGGGGCTACGGCCGGATCTTCAAGGTCACGTCGAACGCGCACGCGCTGACCGGCGACGGCCCGGCCGTCGTCCTGCGGAGCGGCCTGCCGCTCGAGGACATGGAGTTCTTCCAGTTCCATCCCACCGGTATCTACGGGATCGGCATCCTGCTGTCGGAAGCCGCGCGCGGCGAAGGAGGCATCATCCGCAACGCGAACGGTGAGCGCTTCATGGAGCGCTACGCGCCGACGATCAAGGACCTCGCCCCGCGCGACATGGTCTCGCGCGCGATCTTCCTCGAGATCCGCGAAGGGCGGGGGATGGGGCCGAAGAAGGACTACGTGCACCTGCACGTGGACCACCTCGACCCGAAGGTCATCGACGAGAAGCTCCCAGACATCACGGAGTTCGCGCGCATCTACCTCGGTGTCGAGCCGAAGAAAGAGGGCGTGCCGATCCAGCCGACCGCGCACTACGCGATGGGCGGGATCCCGACGACCGTGACGGCACAGGTGATCGCCGATGAGGCGAACACCCCCGTGCCCGGCCTGTACGCCGCCGGCGAGTGCGCGTGCGTCTCGGTGCACGGCGGGAACCGGCTCGGGACCAACTCGCTGCTGGACATCGTGGTGTTCGGCCGGCGCGGCGGGATGGCGATGGCCGAGGAGGCGCTGCGCCTGGAGCACGCGCCGCTCCCGGACGAGCCGGAGCGCCGGACGAAGCAGATGCTGCAGGAACTGCTCGACAAGACCCGGCTCGAGTCGGCCGGCGGCCTTCGTGAGGAGCTCCAGGTGTCGATGGACACCAACGCCGGCGTGTACCGCACCGAGGACGGCCTGCGCGAGCAGGAGGACAACCTGGCGCAGATGCAGGAGCGCTACGCGCTGGCCGTCGGCGTCCACGACAAATCCAAGGCGTACAACACCGACCTGATGGAGGCCGTCGAGCTGGGCTTCCTGCTCGATCTGGCGCAGACGCTGGTGCACGCGGCGCGGGCGCGAACCGAGAGCCGCGGCGGCCACTACCGCGAGGACTACCCGACCCGCGACGATGTCAACTGGCTCAAGCATTCGCTCGCGTGGAAGACGAAAGGTACGGTCAAGCTGTCGTCGAAGCCGGTGACGATCACGAGCTACCAGCCGCAAGAACGCAAATACTAGAAAGGAGCCGGGATGGGTTGGACGAAGGAGATCGACGCGCTGGTCGAGCGGAAGCACCTGTTGAGGCACCCCTTCTACACCGCGTGGACCGAGGGGACGCTGTCGCTCGAGGCGCTGCGCGGGTACGCCGGCCAGTACTACCGGCACGTGCTGTCCTTCCCCACCTATCTGTCGGCCGTTCACTCGGAGACGCCGGACCTCGAAACGCGCCAGTACCTGCTCGAGAACCTGATCGACGAGGAGCGCGGGAACGAGAACCATCCCGAGCTTTGGCTCCGCTTCGCCGAGGGCATCGGCTGCACCCGCGAGGATCTGCGGATGGCCGCTCCCCTGCCCGAGACGGCGGCGTCCGACCGGACGTTCCGCGACGTGGCGTCGCAAGGGCCAGCCGCGGGACTCGCCGCGCTGTACGCCTACGAATCGATGGTTCCGGCGGTCGCCGCGTCGAAAATCGACGGGCTGAAGCGTCACTACGGTATCGACGACGACGCGACGCTGCGGTTCTTCACCGTGCACCTCGAGGTCGACGAACGCCACGCCGATGTCGCCCGCGACCTTCTGGAGCGGACGGTTCCCGCCGACGAACGGAAGACGGCGCTGAAGGCCGCATCCGAGGCGCTCGACGCGCTGTGGGGTCTGCTCGACGGAGTGACCCGGGTCTGGTGCCCGGAGGTGGCGGCCTAACCGTGGGACGCAAGAGGCGCGCCGACGAGGTCACCCTCAAGGTCCTCCGGTTCAACCCGGACGCCGACAAGCAGCCACACTGGGAGTCGTACGACGTTCGGTACGAACCGATGGATCGCGTGCTCGACGCGCTACATCAGATCAAGTGGTTTCAGGACGGTTCACTGACCTTCCGCCGGTCCTGCGCCCACGGCGTCTGCGGATCGGATGCCATGTTGATCAACGGCAAGAACATGCTGGCCTGCAAGGTCCTGATCAAAGACCTGAAACACCCGATCTCGGTCGAGCCGATACGCGGCATGAAGATCGAGAAGGACCTCGTCGTCGACATGGAGCCGTTCTTCGCCGCCTATCGGGGGGTGCTGCCGTTCCTGGTCAACGACGAGCCGGCGCCGCCGCGGGAACGGCTCCAGACGCCAGAGGAGCGCGAACGCTACGACGACACGACGAAATGCATCCTCTGCGCCGCGTGCACATCGTCGTGCCCGGTCTTCTGGTCGGACGACGAGTACACCGGCCCGGCCTCGATCGTGAACGCGCACCGTTTCGTGTTCGACTCGCGCGACCGCGCCGGAGATGAGCGGCTCCGCATCCTGGCCGACAAAGAGGGCGCGTTCCGGTGCCGCACGACATTCAATTGCACCGACGCGTGCCCGCGCGGCATCCACGTGACGCGCGCGATCCAGGAAGTTAAGCGGGAGATGCTCTTCCGGAAGGTGTAACGCCGGGTCAGTTCAGCTGGGGCCGGATCGGTTTCCCAACCTTCGCCCACTCCCAAGCGCCCGGCCGTCCCCGCAAGCCCCAGCCCCGGTACGTCTTCAGCGAGTGATGCCAGCGGCAGAGGCGCGCGAGATTGTCGAGCCGGGTCGGTCCGCCCTCGCTGTGCGGGATCACGTGGTCGATCTCGAGGCCCTCTGCTTGGTCGCAGCCGGGCACGACGCACGTGGCGTCGCGCGCCTCGAGCGCGGACCGCAGCTTCGCCGGGATCGTTCGGCCGACACGGGCGATCGCCCGGACGTCCGCGTCGTCGTCGAGAACGGCTTTCACGACACCATCGCGCGCAAGACGGCGCGCCGCGGCCACAGGAATCGGC
>JBASRP010000100.1:0-2732 GCA_049273905.1 Actinomycetota bacterium | reverse complement strand
AGTCGACGGCGACACCGCAGTGGCCCACCTCGCCGAGCGACCGCGGATCGTCCGAGTCGCGGCCCATCAACGTCGGCATGTCGTACGCGACCGACAGGCCGGTGCCGCCCGAACGCAGCAGCATCTTGTAGCGCTCGTTCGTCGAACGCGCGTTGCCGAACCCGGAGAACTGCCGGATCGTCCACATCCGCCCGCGGTACATCGTGTGGTACACACCGCGCGTGTAGGGGTAGTGGCCCGGGTACCCGAGGTCGCGGTCGTGGTCGATCGCAACGTCCTCGGGCGTGTACAGCGGCTTCAGCTCTTCGCCGGAGATCGTCTCGAAGTCCGCGTCGCGCTCCTGCGCTTTCGCGTAGTGATCGACCCAGCGGTCGCGCTCGTCGCTCATCGTTCTACCTCTGCGAGGAGTTTATCCGCGGCGGTGTAGGGATCGAGCTCGTGCGCCGCCACCTGCCCGGCCAAAGACTCCAAAAGGTCGCGATCGCCCACCTCGTCGATCGCCTGACGGATGCGCGCGAGCGCGATCTCGACGATCTCGTGGCGACTGCGCGCGATGCGCCGGGTCTGGAGCTCGCCGGTCGACTCGAGGTGCGCGCGGTGCGCCTCGATCGACGACCACAGATCGTCGAGGCCCTTGCCGTCGACCGCCTGCGTCATCAGAACGGGCGGGTCCCAGGCGCGCGCCTCGCCCAGATGCAGCATCTGCTTGATGTCGCGCGCGGTCGACGCCGCGCCTTCGCGGTCCGACTTGTTCACAACGTAGATGTCCGCGATCTCGAGCAGCCCCGCCTTGTTCGCCTGGATCGCGTCGCCGAACCCCGGCGCGAGCACGACCACCGTCGTGTCGGCCTCCCGGGCGACGTCCACCTCCGCCTGTCCGACGCCGACGGTCTCGACGACGACCACGTCGGTCGCGATCGCGTCGAGGATGCGCAGCGCGTGCGGTGCCGCCCACGCGAGCCCGCCGAGCTTCCCGCGGGTCGCCATCGAACGGATGAACACGCCGGGGTCGGTCGCGTGCTCCTGCATGCGCAGCCGGTCGCCCAACAGCGCGCCGCCCGAGAACGGCGACGTCGGGTCGATCGCGAGCACGCCGACGGTCAGCTCCTTGCCGCGGAGGACGCGGACGAGCGCTGAGACGAGCGTCGACTTCCCGGCGCCCGGCGGACCGGTGATCCCGACCGTGTAGGCCCCTCCCCCAAGAGGCGCCAGCGCCCGGATCACGTCGGCGAGCTGGTCGGAACCGTCCTCGACCAGCGAGATCAGCCGCGCGATCGTCCGGCGGTCGCGAGCCCGGACCTTCTCGACGACGTCGTCGGCGTTCATGCGTTCATGATAGCCACCGGGTGAGGATGCCCAGACCAGGCACGCTGCGATAGAACGGCGTCATGCCTGAGGTATCGGAGCGCTCCGCACACGCCCGGCGACTGTTCGGCGACGTCGCCCGGCGGTACGACGTCCCGGCCGCGGTGTTCGGGCTCGGGCAGTACGGGCGCTGGCGGCAGGAGATGGTGGCCGGGCTCGATCTGGCCCCCAAGTCTCTCGTTCTCGACGTTGCAACCGGGACGGGGTTGGTCGCACGAGACATCGCGCGGCGGTACGAGGCGCGTGTGGTTGGGCTCGATCAGAGTGCGGAGATGCTGGCGCGGGCGGTCGAGCGTCGAGAGCCGGGGGTTGTTTTCGTCCGTGGGGACGGGCAGCGGATCCCGTTCGCCGATGGCTCCTTCGACGCGGTCACGTTCACGTACCTTCTGCGGTACGTCGACGACCCGGCTGCGACGGTCGAGGAGCTGGCGCGGGTGCTGCGGCCCGGCGGGGTGATGGGGTCGATCGAGTTCGGGGTGCCGCCCAACTCTCTGGTCCGCTCCTCATGGCGGCTCTACGGATCGGTGATCTTCCCGACGTTGTCGCGGGTCGTCTCGCCCGGCTGGCGGCGGATCGGCGACTTCCTCGGCGGGAGTATCTCGACATTCGACGAGGAGTTCCCGCCGGAGCGGCTCGAGGAGCTGTGGCGCGCGGCCGGGCTCCACGGCGTGCGCACCAAGCGTATGAGCCTCGGCGGCGGCGTGGTCACGTGGGGGCGCAAGCGTGGCTGACCACACGGCGGAACAAGCGCCCGCGTTCTACGCGCTGCGCACCGGAGGCTGGCGCGATTTCGTCTCGATCCTCCACCCGCCGTACACGGTGTGGCATCTCTCGTACGTCGCGCTGGGCTGGGCGGCGGCGCCGGCCGCTCACACGGACCGGCTCGTCGTGACGGTCGTCGCGTTCTTCCTCGCGGTGGGTATCGGAGCGCACGCGATGGACGAGCTGAACGGCCGCCCGCTAAGAACGCAGATCGCGAGCACGACCCTGGGCGGGCTCGCGGTTATCTCGATCGGCCTCGCCGTGGCGCTCGGCGTGGTAGGGGCCGCGCGGACGTCGTGGTGGCTGCTCGCGTTCGTTGCGTTCGGCGGCTTCATCGTCTGCGCGTACAACCTCGAGTGGTTCGGCGGTCGCTTCCACACGAACGTCTGGTTCGCGATCGCGTGGGGTGCGTTCCCGGCGCTCACCGCCGCGTGGGCGAACGACACCGGCTTCTCGCTCGCCGGGATACTCGTCGCGGCCGCGTGTTTGGCGCTCTCGCACGCGCAGCGCACGCTTTCGACGCCGGTGCGCGCCCTCCGCCGCCGAACGCGGCGGGTTGAGGGGACGATCGAGAAGACCGACGGGACCGTCGCACCGCTGGATGC
>JBASRP010000095.1:0-3618 GCA_049273905.1 Actinomycetota bacterium | reverse complement strand
GGCTGGCGCGCCACGTTGCGCGCAACGACGTCGAGGACGCGGCGTCGCCGGCGCTCAAGCGCTCGTCGGGCGCGAGGTCGGGCTGCTGCTCCTCATCGTCGAAGAGAACACCTTGGCCGCGGCTCTCGAGCTCGATCCAGCGGTGAACCTCGGTGCCGAGGCGCGCGGCGGCCGAGGGGCGACGCGGCAGCGGCCGCACGTAGGTCCAGTAGAAGAGCTTCGGACAGCGCTCGAACTCGAGGAGCGCGGAGACGGACAGAATGCCCGGCGTCGCCGGCCGCGGATCGGACGCCACGCTCGACGCGATCAGGTCGATACGTTCGCGATGCGACCCGAGCGCCTCGTCGAACAGCGCGCGTTCCGGCGCGGTTAGTCCGCCCGCGAATGCGTCGACCGACGCCGCTCCCTGCGACACGGCGGTCGCGGCCGCGTGCCACCCGCTCGGAAAAAGTGCGTCGGTGTCCTCGGGGCGCGCCGTGGGTGGCCAGCCCAACGCCCGCTCGGCGCGCAGCGCGATCAGCGGGTTCTCGTCGGGACAGTCCGGCCGCGGCAGCATCTCGTCGCACGCCGGGTCTTCGGCGATCTCCTTATAGAAGCGGCCCGGTCCGAACGGGTCGCGCGGACCTTCGTACCAGTACGCCGCAGAACAGACGAGAATCTCGCGCGCGCGTGTCAGCGCGACGTAACAGAGGCGCCGCTCCTCCTCGAGCGCGCGCTCCTTCATCGCCTCCCGGAACGCTTTGATGTTGCCGTCGTAGAGAGGGAGAACGTCCTTATCGCCCCGCAGCTCGAACGGAAGCGTCGCCGCCTGCGTCACCGGGTTCGGCTGCCGCGAGGTGTCAGGGAAGATCGACGAGCGCGGCCCCTCAGCGAGGCCGGGCACGAACACCACATCCCACTCGAGGCCCTTCGCCTTGTGGATCGTCAGCAGCTTCACCGTGTTGTCGTCCGACAGCTGGACCTGCTCGAAGTCCTCCTCCGCGTCCTCCGCGGCGTCGAGGTACGAGACGAGCGTGCCGACCGTGGCTTCGCCTTCCACGGGCGCGAAGCTCGAGACCGAGCCGACGAAGTTGAGCAGGTTGCGCCGCGCACTGACGGCGTTCGGCGCTGTCGAGGCCTCGAGCTCGCGCATCAACCCCGAGCGCTCGATGATCGCGATCACCAGCTCGTCTAGGGGTCCGCCCGATGCCGAGGCGCGAAGCGACGCGAAGAGCGCTCCGAACTCGCGCAGGCGGGCGCGGGCCTCGTCCGACACGCCGGTCATGTCTTCGTCCTCGAGGTGGTCCAGAGCCTCGGCGAGCGCGAAGGCGACGTCGCCCGGATGCTCGGCCTCACCGAGGTCCTCGCGCAGCGCTCGGTTGCGACGCGCGCTCCAGCGCGCGAGCGCGACGAGGTCCCGGTATCCGATCCGCCAGCGCGGCCCCTGCAGGATGCGCGCCAGCGCAACGTTGCGCGCCGGGTCGTCGAGCAGGCGGAGCCACGCGACCACTTCGACGACCTCGGGGAGCTGCAGCAGCCCGCCCAGGTCGACCACCTCGACGGGCACTCCTTCGTCGCGCAGCACCTCCGCGATCGGCGCGAACAAGCGCTTCTTGCGACAGAGCACGGCGAACGATCCGTACGGGCGTCCGGCCTCGTGCTCCTCCTTGATGACGCCTGCGATGCGCCGCGCTTCGTCTCGCTCGTCGGTGCCGACGAAGGCGAGGACGCGGCCGGCCCCGCGCGCCGGATCGGGCCGGAGCTGCTTGTCCTTCGCGCGACGCTGTTCCGGGACCTCGCCGATCACCCGGTTGGCGACGTTCAGGATCCTCTCGCCCGAGCGGAAGTTCACGTACAGCGGTTTCGTGTCGCCGGCGAAGTCCTCGGCGAAGCGCAGGATGTTGCGCAGGCTCGCGCCGCGCCAGGCGTAGATGTTCTGGTCGGGGTCGCCGACACACATCATCGGATAGCCCGATCCGAACAGCCGCTCGAGCAGCCGGCCTTGCGCGTGGTTCGTGTCCTGGTACTCGTCGAGGAGCACGACCGGGTACCGACTGCGGAAGTCCGCGACGACGTCGGGGTGCTCCTCGACCAAACGGACCGCGTAGGTGATCTGGTCGCCATAGTCGATGAGCCGCAGCGCGCTCTTGCGGTCCTGGTACGCGCGCACGAGCTCCGCGTACTCGGCCCGCTGGTTCGCGGCCAGCCTCTCCTTGTAGTCCCACGACTTCTTCGGGACGACGTGCGCGGCCCATTCGATCGCCTGCTCGCGGAGCTGCTCCGGCGTAACGAGGTGGTTCGAGCAGTGGTCGGCCAGCTGCAGCATCTGGCGCACGGTGTAGGGAACGGTGCGCACCTCGAGGTGCTCGAAGGTCCGCTCGTTGAAGAGACTGGAGGCGAGCTGCCACTTGTGCGCGGCCGAGAGCAGCATCGGCCCGGCCTCGAGGCCCATCCGCAGCCCGTAATCGTCGAGCAGCCGCGCGGCGAACGCGTGGTACGTGAGGACGGTCGCCTCTTCCCCCTCCGGGAGGCCGAGCCCGGCCGTCGCGTTGCGGACGCGGTTCGCGAGCTCTTCCGCCGCCTTGTTCGTGAACGTGAGGCAGAGGATCTGGCTCGGGAGCGCCAGCTTCTCGAGCGTCAGGTAGACGACGCGCGCCGCCATCACCGCCGTTTTGCCCGACCCGGCGCCGGCGACGATCGCGCACGGTGTCAGGTCGTGCGAGATCGCTCGCCACTGCTGCACGGTCGGCGGGCGTCCGTTCATGGCCGCGACGATCTCGGGCGGCGCGTCCGCGTAGGGCATCTCGTCGGGACGCGCGCTCATCGCACGGCCTCCGCGCCCTGCGGCCAGAGCGGGCAGATGCTCTTGAACTCGCACCACATGCAGTCGGCGGCCGGGTTCGGCGCGAACGACTCCGCGCGGATCTTCGCGACGAGCTCTTTGATCGTCTGTTCAGCCCACTCCTCGTACCCGGCGGGCGGCGTGAAGCCCGGCTGGCGGAAACCCTCGCCGTAGAACGAGCCGAGGTACGCGAGCTGCAGGAAGCCCGTCTTCCCGAGCAGCTTGAGGTCCTCGTCGCGCAGCATCGCGAGGTAGTACGCGGCGAGCTGAAGATTGACCTTGACCTCGTCTTGCGAGGGCGCCCAGCGGCCGGTCTTGTAGTCGACGAGCCGCAGGTTGCGGTTCGACATCCGGAAGATCGCATCGATCTTCCCGCGGATGATCGCGTCTCCGAGCGGGTACTGGAACGAGACCTCGGAGTGTTCGACCTCCGACTGCTCGCCCTTCATCCAGCGCCGGAGCATCTCCTCGGCGTCGATGCGGCGGCGGTGCTCGATGGCACGGTTCGGAAAGAGCTCGGGACGCCAGGCGTCGTTCAGCGCGGCGAGGACCGGCTCGGGCTCGCGCGGCATCTCACCTTTCTGGACGCGGTCGATGATGTCGTGGATCACCGATCCCAGCCACATCTGGAACGACTGCTCGGGGTCGAGGCCCATCTCGACCTCGTAGAGGTATTTGAGCGCGCAGTCCTCCATGTTGGAGAGGCGGCTGTACGAGGTGCGGATCTCGGCCTCGTAGAGGGGCAGACCGGGATCCGTCCAGTCGCGGCTCCCCCACCACGCCGCAGGGTCGGCGCC
>JBASRP010000086.1:0-1600 GCA_049273905.1 Actinomycetota bacterium | reverse complement strand
CAGCGCCGCCGGGCGCAGCAGACCGTGCGTGTCCGAGATCACACCGATGCGCGGCATCGAGGCCGAGCGTAGACGACCGCCGCCAGCCCGGCAAGCGCCCGGCTTGCCGGCCGGCCGAGGCTTCCGTATCATGCGCTGATCGGAGGACCGACGATGACGACCGCTGTGGCTCAGGAAGTCAGCGCGCAGATGCTGGAGATGTTCGGCGACGCCTGGAATCGGCACGACGTCGACGCGATCATGAGCTTCATGGCCGACGAGTGTGCGTTCGAGACGACGGCCGGTCCGGAGCCCTGCGGCAAGCGATACGAGGGACGCGAGCGGGTGCGCGCGGCGTTCACGCGCGTGTTCGCGATGTTCCCGGACGCGCGCTTCGGCGCCGCACGGCACTTCGTCTCGGGCGACCGCGGCCTCTCGGAGTGGCGCTTCACCGGCACCCGCGATGGCGTGAACGTCGAGGTCGATGGCTGCGACGTGTTCACGTTCCGCGAGGGCAAGATCGCGGTGAAGAGCTCGTACTTCAAGCAGCGGACCGCCTGAGAGACCTGGCGCCCCAATGTCCCGACGCACCGGCGACCTGCGCATCGACAGCTTCCGACCCTTGCTGCCGCCGGCGATCCTCGTCGAGGAGCTGCCGCTCGGCGACAAGGGCTCGGAGACCGTCAGCGGGGGCCGCGACGCCGTGAGCGCGATCCTCAACGGCCGTGACGACCGTCTGGTCGTCGTCGTCGGACCGTGCTCGATCCACGACCCCGTGGCCGCCATCGATTACGCGCGCCGCCTGCGGCGCGTCGCCGACGAGCACGCGCGCGAGCTCTTCGTCGTGATGCGCGTTTACTTCGAGAAGCCGCGTACCACCGTCGGCTGGAAAGGGCTGATCAACGATCCGCGGCTCGATGGAACGTTCGCGATCAACGAAGGACTGCGGCTGGCGCGGCGGCTGCTCGTCGATCTTGCCGACCTCGGTCTCCCGGCCGGCTGCGAGTTCCTCGACCCCATCTCGCCCCAGTTCACCGCCGACACGGTGTCGTGGGGCGCCATCGGCGCGCGCACCACGGAAAGCCAGGTGCACCGCGAGCTCGCCTCGGGCCTCTCGATGCCGATCGGATTCAAGAACGGCACCGACGGCGACGTGCAGATCGCGATCGACGCCGTCCGCGCCGGCGCGCACCCGCACCGCTTCCTCGGCGTCACCGAGCAGGGTCTGGGCGCCATCGTCGCCACGCGCGGCAATCCCGACTGCCACGTCATCCTCCGCGGCGGGCAGAGCGGCCCGAACTACGACGCGGCGAACGTGCAGAAGACCGCCGCGGCGCTGCGCGACGCCGGCCTGGCGCCGCGCCTCATGGTCGACATGAGCCACGGCAACAGCGGCAAGGACCATCGGCGTCAGTCCGTCGTGGCCAAGGAGATCGCCGCCCAGGTCGGGCAAGGCGAGACGGCGATCTTCGGCGTGATGATGGAAAGCTTTCTCGTCGAGGGCCGGCAGGAGCTCGTCGCCCCGTCGACGCTGCGCTACGGGCAGTCCATCACCGACGCCTGCATGGGCTGGGACACGACGGTCGCAGTCCTGGCGGAGCTCGCCCAGGCTGTCCGCGAC
>JBASRP010000057.1:0-10588 GCA_049273905.1 Actinomycetota bacterium | reverse complement strand
GTGCCGGCCGGTCTCGTCGTCGGGATCGACCTGTCCGTCGCGATGCTCTTGGTCGCATCTCGCGCGCGGCCCGGCTTGCGGCTGCTTGCGGCCGAAGCGATCCAGCTGCCGTTCCGCGACGGCGCCTTCGACGCGGTCCTCGCGAACTTCGTCCTGCCGGAGTTCACGCGCTGGGACACCGCGCTCTTCGACCTGATCCGCGTGCTGAAGCCGGGCGGCGCTCTCGCCGCGTCGGTGTGGCGGACCGACGACGATGAGCTGTCCCGCACGTGGCGCGCACTCGTCGAGCGCACCGTGGGTCAAGAGATGCTGCGCTCCGCGATCCGCGAGGCAACGCCCGGCGTGGAACGGTTCGGCGACCCGGCGCGCTTCGACGACACGCTCCGCCAAAGTGGTTTACGTCCGGTTCGCGTAGAACGGCGGACGTATCGATTCACGATGACGCGCGACGAATACGTAGACGAACAGTCGACCCGTGCCCTCGGACGGTTCGTACGAGGGATGGTCGGGGAGAGCGGCTGGGCGTCGTTCCTCGACGGCGCGCGCGCCGCTTTCGCGTCCGGTTTCGGCGAGAACGTGGAGGATTCCCGCGACGTTTTGCTCGCGGTGGGGACGAAACCGTAGCGACCCCGTCGCACGCGACGGAACAACACAGCCTGGTCGTGCCCCTCGAACGTCCCGATCGTGACCCATCCTGCATCGGCTAAATAGTCCCTCGGGACTATTGATGCCTCCCGTGAACTGCCGATTTTCTGTGACGGAGCCGCTCACGTGCGGCGGTTTACCGGGCCGTCCCAGTGTCGGGAGAAGAACATGAACAAGGGCAAGTCCAACAACATCCTCTTCGTCGGCGTCGCCGTGTTCGCCATCGGCGCCGCGCTCGCATTCTTCGGGCTCAAGTCGTCGAACAAGCCGGCCGTCAGAGAGCAGTCCGCGCCGATCGCCGCGGTGACGCCGGGGACCCAGGTTCGGACGGTCCCGGTCGGGCCGGCCGCCGTCGCGACGGCGCCGGTGACGTTCAGCGTGCCAAAGGGCAAACAGGCCGTCGCCATCGAGCTGCCGTCCGTGCCCGGGCTCGCCGGATACGCGCAGCCGGGCGACACCGTGAACATCTACGCGACGATCCGTAACGAGCAGCCGAACTCGAAGTTGAAGCAGCCCCTGTCGAAGCTGGTCCTCACGGGCGTCAAGGTGCTCGACGTGCGGGCGCCGGCCGTCGGCCAGGTTGGGAACGCGACGTACCTCCTGGCCCTCGACATCAACGAGGCCGAGCGCGTGATCTTCTTCGCCAAGTTCGAGTCGCTGTGGCTGGCGCTCACGGACGCGAAACAGCAGCCCGTCTCGACGGCCGGTCGCGCCTACAAGAACGCGCTGTGATGGACGAGATCAAGATCCTCGTCCTGGACCGCAGCGAGGAGCTCGCGGAGCGCGTGCGAGCGATCGCGGCCGAGGTCAACGCCGACGCCGAGATCGTCTCGTGCACGAAGATCGGCTCGGCGAGCCACGTGAACCACGACCACGAGGGCCCGTTCGCCGTGATGATCGCCGGTCCGTCGCTCGCAACGAAGACCGGATTGAAGCGGCTGGCGCAGCTGCACCGCGACTCGCCGTCGATGTCGATCGTCATGTCGTTCGACCAGCGGCCGGAGGCGTCCCTCCGCGAGATCGTCCAGGTCGGCGCCGACGACGTGATCGAGCTGCCCGGCGACGACACCACGATCAAGGGCGCGATAAAGCGCGCGCTGGAGCTCGCGGAGAAGCGGTACGTCCCCGCCGGTTCGACGCAGGTCGTCGTGCAGGCGCAGGCCGGCGCGCGGCCGCTCGGAAAGGTCTTCACCGTGTCGTCCGCCACCGGCGGCTGCGGCAAGACCTTCTACGCGACCAATATCGCCCTGCTGCTGTCGCAGCTGCCGAACACGCGCGTCGCGCTGGTCGACCTCGACCTGCAGTTCGGCGAGGTCTCAACCGCGCTGCGGCTGCACCCGAACTTCACCATCTACGACGTGCTGCGCGCCGAAGAATCGGACGAGCCGATCGACCTCGCGTCGCACCTGGGCGAGTTCCTCGTGGAGTACGAGGGCCGTTTCTCGGTTCTCGCGGCGCCCAAGGACCCTGCGCAGGCCGACCGCATCTCGCCGGTCGACGTAACGAAGGTGATCGAGACGCTGCGCGCCAACTACGACTACGTCGTCGTCGACACGCCGACGGCGCTGGCCGAGACGGTGCTCGCCGCATTCGATCTTTCGGAGCACCTGTTCCTGATGTGCACCCTGGACCTGCCCTCGGTTCGAAACCTCGGGATGTTCATCCAGACGCTCGAGAAATTGCGGGTGTCGTCGGACAACGTCTCGTTGATCCTCAACAAGGTCGAAAAGGACGTCGGTATCTCGGTCGACCAGATCACGAAGCTGTTCCCCCAGGGTTTCCGGTCGACGCTGCCGTACGCGAAGGAAGTCTCGCGCTCGATCAACGTCGGTCAACCGGTTCTGATGTCCTTCCCCGACACCGAAGTCTCCAAGAACCTCGTCGCCGGCATGAAGGAGTTCCTCCCCGAGGAGGCGCGCGACCGCATCACCGCCGCGCAGGCCGCGACGAAGAACGGCCACGGGTTCTTCCGCTTCTTCCGTCGTCACAACTCGCCGCCCGCCGCGACCGCAGGGGTTGATCGATGAAGCTGTCAGAGAAGCTCGCCGCGCTCGAAGCAGAAGAGCGCGCCAACGCCAAGACCGAGTCATCGAAGTCGCCGTCGCCGGGTGGCGCGGCGCACCACGCGCGCGAGAAGGCCAAGCCCGAGCGGTCCGCGTCGGCGACGCGCTGGTCGGACGCGAAGCGCAAGGTGCGCGAGCACGTCCTCGCCGACCTGGCGCCGAAGCTGACCGGCCCGAAGGCGCTCAGCGGCGCCGCGCTCGAGAAAGAGGTCAAGGCGACCCTCGACCGGATCCTCCGGCGCGAGGACGTCCGCGTCTCGCCGGTCGAGCGCCAGAAGTTCCTCAACGAGGTCCTCTCCGACACGCTGGGTTACGGGCCTCTCGACGAGCCGCTGCGCGACTCGACGATCACCGAGATCATGTGCAACTCCTACGACGAGATCTTCGTCGAGCGTCAGGGCCTGATCGAGCAGACCGACTGGGCTTTCACCGACGAGGTCCAGTATCGCCAGGTCATCGACAAGATCGTGACCGGCGTGGGTCGTCGCGTCGACGAGTCGTCGCCGATGGTCGATGCGCGACTGCCGGACGGCTCGCGCGTGAACGCGATCGTCCCGCCGCTCGCGATCCGCGGCGCGGTGCTGACGATCAGGAAGTTCTCCGAGACGCCGTACACCGCGAAGGACCTCGTGAACTTCGGGGCCTTCTCACTCGACTTCGTGAATCTGATGGACGCCTGCGTGCGCGGCAAGCTCAACATCCTGGTGTCTGGAGGAACGGGCACCGGCAAGACGACGCTCCTCAACGTCATGTCGTCGTTCATCCCCGAGCGCGAGCGCATCCTGACGATCGAGGACGCGGCGGAGCTCAAGCTGCAGCAGCCGCACACGGTCTCGCTCGAGGCGCGCCCGGCGAACGCCGAGGGCAAGGGCGAGGTCCGGATCCGCGAACTCGTGCGCAACGCACTGCGTATGCGCCCCGACCGCATCGTCGTCGGTGAGGTCCGCGGCGCCGAAGCGCTGGACATGCTCCAGGCGGTGAACACCGGCCACGAAGGCTCGCTCACGACGATCCACGCCAACACGCCGCGCGACGCGCTCTCGCGTCTCGAGACGATGGTGCTGATGGCCGGGTTCGAGCTGCCGATCCGCGCGATCCGCGAGCAGATCGCTTCGGCGATCAACGTGATCGTGCAGCTCGAGCGCATGACCGACGGGTCGCGCAAGGTCGTCTCGGTGCAAGAGATCCAGGGCATGGAAGGCGACACGATCCTCCTGCAGGAAGTGTTCCGCTTCCGTCCGCAGCTGACGGCCGAAGGCCGTCAGGTCGGACAGATGGAAGCGACCGGCCTGCGTCCGAAGTTCCTCGAGCGGCTCAAGGCGCACGGCGTCGAGGTCCCGGCGAAGCTTCTCCACGCCTCCGCTGCCGCTCGAGCCGAGCGCAACGGCCGCACCGCGCCGCCGGCCCAGGTCCGTTCCGGGTTGCTGCGGGGCCGCCGCTGATGGCTCTCTGGGCCGCGCTCGGAGTGGGGGCCGGCATGGCCCTCCTCGTCGTCGGCGTTCTGATGCGGGCGCGCGAGAAGGACGAGGAGATCGCGCGCATCCTCGAGCTCCCGTTCGGCGAGAACGACGTCCACGTCGAGATCGCGGCCGAGACGCGCGCCGCGTTCATCGAGCCCGGCGTCGAGCTGATGCAAGGCGCGCTCGAGAAGATGAACCTCGAATTGCGCCTGAAGCAGAACCTCGAGCGGGCGCGCATCCCGATCCGTCCGGGCGAGTTCGTCATCGTCGCGGCGGTGTCATCGCTCCTCGGTGCGGCGCTGGCCGAGCTGCTGACCGGCCGGGTCGTCATCGCCGTCGTCGCCGCGTTCGCGATGCCGTACCTCTGCTGGATGTTCGTGAAGATCAAGGTGTCACGACGCTCGCAGGCCTTCGAGCGCCAGCTGCCCGAAGCGCTGTCCCTGATCGCCGGCTCGCTCGAAGCGGGGCACACGTTCCTGCGCGCCGTCGAGCTGATGGTCGAGGAGTGCGAGGCGCCGATGTCGGAGGAGTTCGAGCGGCTGCTCTCGGAGACGCGGCTCGGCGACCCTCTGATGGACGCGCTCGACCGCATGAACGACCGGCTCGCGATCCCGGACCTGGCCTGGGTCATCCAGGCCCTGCGCATCCAGCAAACCGTCGGCGGCAAGCTCGCCGATCTGCTGAACACGCTCGCCGAGTTCATGCGCCAGCGCGAGGAGATCCGCCGCGAGGTTCGCGTGCTCACGGCCGAGGGTCGCCTGTCCGGAAACATCCTCGGCGGCCTCCCGCTGTTCTTCATGCTGATCATGCAGGTGCTGAACCCGGGCTGGATGAAGCCGATGTTCCAGGGCTGGGGCCCGGCCGTTCTCGCCGGTGCCGGGGCGTCCGTGCTGATCGGAGTCATGATCATCCGGAAGATGGCGCGGGTGGACGTCTGATGTCCTCCCTCGCGCTCCCCCTCGGCGTTGCCGGCATCCTCTTCGGGCTCGGCATCGCGTACAACGCGTTGCGCAAGCCGATCGTGGACGCCGCCGCCGTGCTCGCCGACCTCGACGGAAACGTCCACGTCGACGAGTACACCGAGAAGCTCGCCCAGCCTCTCGGCGCGCGGATCCTGTCGCCGCTCGGCAGCAAGGTCGGCGGCATGGTGCAGTCGTTCCTGCCGGGCAACTACCTCGACGGCCTGCGCCGGCGTCTGATGCTGGCCGGGCTGGCCGAGCGCATGCGGCCGGAGGAGTTCCTCGTCCTCCAGGTCGTCGCGTGCGTCTTCGGCGCCGGTTTCGGCTATGTCGTCGGCACCGGCATGGGATTCTCGACCGCCGGCACCTTCCGCGCGGCCGCCTTCATGGCGATCGTCGGCGCTGCGTTCCCCGAAGGCCGTCTCGGTTCGAAGCGCGAAGACCGGCAGACGTCGATCCGGCGCGACCTGCCCGATGTTCTCGACCTCCTGGTGATCTCGGTCGAAGCCGGCGTCGGGCTCGAGGGCGCGATCGAGGTCGTCGGGAAGCACTTCGACTCGCCGCTGTCGCACGAGCTGAACCGGATGCTCCGCGAGATGGAGCTCGGCGTGCCGCGCCGCAACGCGCTGCAGAACCTCCGGCGCCGGGTCGACATCCCCGAGGTGTCGACGTTCGTCCTGTCGCTGGTTCAGGCCGACGCGCTCGGCATGCCACTTGGGCGAGTGCTGCGCACGCAAGCGAACGAGATGCGCTCGAAGCGGCGCCAGTGGGCGCGCGAGAAGGCCGCCAAGCTGCCCGTGAAGATCCTCTTCCCGATGTTCCTGTTCATCTTCCCGGCGCTGTTCGTCGTGGTCCTCGGGCCGGCGGTCAGCTCCATCATCGGGAACGTCCTCAAATAGGAGCCATGGTGCAGAAGATCCGCGATCACCTGAAGCGTCAGGACGGCGTCGCCGCCGTCGAGTTCGCCATCGTCGCGATGGTGTTCATGGTGATCCTGTTCGGGATCCTCACCTACGGATTCATCTACAGCCTCGATCAGAGCATGAACCACGCGGCCGAAGAGGGCGCGCGCTCGGCGATCTCGGCGACGTCGGACTCCGCCGCGATCACGAAGGCGCACGACACGGCGCTGCAGAGGCTGGGCTGGCTCGGTAGCCGCATCCAGAGCAGCGACATCGTGGCGACGGTCGTCCAGGGCGTGGCCGACTGCGACCCCAACGACGCGACGATCAAGTGCATCAAGGTGACGATCACGTATCCGTGGGGGACGCGTCCGATCATCCCGCAGTTCCCCGGCCTGCCGACGCCCTCGCAGATGCAAGCCATCGCGATCGTCGAGCTGACCTAGCGCATGCGCCGTCGCCTTCTCTGCGAGCAGCGGGGCGCGATCAGCATCCTCGCGGCTCTGTCGTTGGTCTTCGTGATCGGCTCGACGGCAATGACGATCGATATCGGGCAGGCCACGTGGAAGAAGCGCGACCTGCAGAAGACGGTCGACGTGATCTCGCTCGACGCGGTTCGCGCGGTGGGCGACCGGAAGCCGGCGAGTGGATGCGCAGCAAAGGCGACGCAGTTCGCCCAGGAGGCCGCCGACCGGAACGAGTTCGACTACGCCAACACGGCGCTCGGGAACAGCATGACCGTGGAGATCGGCGTCGGGGATGCCGCGACGAAGACATTCACCGTCACGACGAACTGCGACGCCGCGAACGCGGTGCACGTCAGCGCGAGGACCCGCTCGGACAACAACTTCATGCCGGGGAACATCGGCCTCGACACCGAGGCGTACGCGATGATGGACGGGAAGACGACCTACATGCTCGGGTCGAAGCTCATCGCCATCGACTCGACGACGTCCCCGATACTGAACGCCGTGCTCGGCGACATGCTGAACGGAAGCGTCAACCTGAGCGTCGTGGGCTACAACGGCCTGACCGCCGGGACCGTGAAGCTCGGCGATATCTGGACCAATCTCGGGCTCGGAACGTCGAGCCAGATCCTCAACTCGTCGGTGACCATGGGCCAGCTGTTGACGGCCGCGATCAGCGCGCTCAACAACCAAGGCGACGCGTCGAGCGTCTACGCCGCGACCGTCCTCGGGACCTTGCAGGGCCAGATCGACCAGAGTCTGCACTTCAAGTTCGGCGACATCCTGGAAGCCGCTTCGGGCGAGCCCGGTGACGCCGCGAACGCCAAGATGGACGTGCTCAACCTGATCGGCATGGCCGCCTCGGCGTCCAACGGCACGAACTTCGTCAACCTCTCGCTGCCGATCACGATCCCCGGCGTCACGTCGACGACGATGAAGCTCTCCGTCATCGAGCCGCCGGTCATCTGCGCGGGATGCCGGGTGGGACACACGCCGATCCACACCGGGCAGGTGCGGATGAACCTCGACAGCACGTTGACGACACAGCTCAACCTCGGCTTCCTGTTGCCGAAGGGCACGGTTCACCTGCCGCTGTACGTCGAGAGCGCCGGTGCCACGGGCAGCCTTCTCAACATCGACTGCAACGTGCCGGTGTCGACGAGCACGATCACCGTGCGGACGACGACCCAGCCGGTGACGGCGAAGGTCGGGTACGCGACGGACTCCACGCTGAACGACCCGACCGTGAGCGCCGACGTGCGCGCGGGGAACATCGTCTCGGTCGCCGGTCTCGTCAACGTCACGGGGACCGCCACGTCGACCATGGCCGGCGGTGTCACCGATCTGCTGCTCCAGCTCTATCAGACGCTCACGGCCGGCTCGGCGAGCACCAGTCTTTCCACCGGTCTGCTCAGCAGCCTCGCGCTAACGGTGCAGATCCTCGGCGGCGCGCTCAACGTGACGACCGTCACGAACAACGTCCTGGCGATCCTGAACCCCGTTCTCACGACGATCGACTCGACACTGCTGACGCCGATCAAGAAGGCGCTCGGGTCGCTCGGGATCTCGCTCGGCGCGGCCGACGTCACGAACATGGACGAGAGCTGCACCGGCCGGCGTCTGATCGGCTGAGAAAGACAACGAGCGGGCCGCGGCCCGCTCGTTGAGAAAGATCCCCGCGTTAGTTCTTCTTTCCCCCGCCGTGGCCGGCGCTGTTGCCGCTCGTGTCGCCGTCCTTGTTCGGGTCGTCGGGGTTACCGCCGATACCCTTGGGGTTGTTGGCCGGGTCGCTGCACCAATCCCAGATGCCTGAGGGCGTGGCCATCTCGTCGCCTTCATCCGTCTGACCGTCGCCGTCGTTGTCCATGCCGTCGGAGTTGCCGACCTCGCGCGCGAGAGCGACGAACGGCGGCGCGTTCCGCTTGTGCGCCTGTCCGTTCTCCGAGCCGTTGAAGTACGCCGTGCAAAGTCCGTGATTGTTCGACCCGTTCGGGCCGGGATCCGCCGCAGCGAACCCCGCAGCGCCGAGGATGACGATGACGGCAAGTGCGCCGAGCCGCTTGAACATGGACTGCCCCTTTCTCCGAGCCCCGTCAGACCTATTCGAGCGATTTCGCCTGTTTCCTGCCGAAACAAGGGCGAATCGTTAGAAAGGGCGAAACGGGCGGTCCGTGACGGGCCTAGGCGCTGATGACTTCTTCGGATTCCTTCAGCGCGAGGGCCTCTTCGAGGGTCATCGGCATCGGCTTGTACCGCCACTCGAGGTAGAGGATCGCCTGGTCCTCGTAGTGCGGCGCCTCCTGCCCGAGGATGTTCACGAACCCAGACTGCCCGGGCGGGATGACGCTCCCCGCGTGGACGCGCGCCGCGCCGATCTGGCCAGACGCGGTCGGCGGGTCGAGGTACGTGACGACGTGGTTGTACGTGCCACGATCCATCTGGATCTGGTCGACGACGTCGCCGGGGGTTCCGAGGTCGTCGGCGACCAGATCGTCGAGCGCGTCGCCCAGCGCATCCAGACCGTTGTCGTGCGCCGTCCCGGCGACTGTCGTCAGCGCGGTGTCGGGGAAGAGGTCGGCGTTCAACCGTTGGTAGTGCTCCTTCGACGCCTTCTCGTTCCACGTCGACGGGTCGTCACTCTCGAAGCGGACCTGAAGAGCGGCGACCGCGGCGTCGAAGGCTTGCGCCGCGACCTGACCGACGGTCGCGGTCCCGAGCCAGTCGAAACCTTGCTGCAGCGCGTCGGTCGCGTTCAGCAGGTGCCACATCAGGCTTTCGTTCGCCCACCCAGACAGATCGTCGAGATCGTCGCCGAACGCTTGCCCGCGCATCTGCGCCACCCACTCGCGAACGATCGTCGACCCCGCCGAGTCGTAGCGACCGTCCTCGTCGCGGTCGGTGAGGAAGCCGTCCCAGCTCCGGACGAGTTGCGCTGCGCTGCGCGCGAGGTCGGACCCGAGCGCCGGGTCCGCCGGCAGATACGGCCTGAAGAACGAGTCGCGGTGATCTTTGTACGCGGCGTAACGCAGGTTCCCCGACAGATCCTCGAAGTCGACCTTGCGGTCGACGTTGAGCGGCACGCCGTCGCGCGGATCGTTCACGGCCGGGAGCGCGGGATTGAGTGTGCGTGCGAGGTCGGCAGAGTTGTCGATCGCGCTCCAGCCGCGCTCGCGCTTCCAGCCGAGCGCCGGCTGGTTGTTCCAGTTGGACAGCCAGCCCCGCGGGAAGTCGACCGCGTGGGGGACCTGTGCGACAGGCACGAGGCCTTGCCATTCCGAACCGCCGGTTCCGTCCTGCGGCAGGCGGATGTCCACGCCGGCGGCGCGCACCGGGTGGTTCCCCGGCGTCCAGTAGCCGTAGTGGCCTTGGTCGTCGACGTAGAACATGTTGTGGTTCGAGCCGAGGTAGTTCGCGAAAGTAGCGAAGTCCTCGAGATTCTTGGCGCGGTTGTAGGCGAAGAAGCCCTCGACGGTCTGCGCCTCGCGGTTGAACCACGAATACCGCGCGGAGTACGCGACACCGTTCGCTTCGTCGAACGCGATGACGGGTCCATGACGCGTGCGACAAATCTCCTGCGACTCGAACGGGACGAGGCCGCGGAGCACGTAGTCCTCGGTGCGGCATTGCATCGGCTCGAAGTGGCCGTTGTAGAGGTATTCGCGCGGGTTCTCGGGGTTGAGCTTCTCGACGTAGGTGTCCTGGAGGTCGGAGGAGCCGGTCGTCGTCGTCCACGCGAACCCGTTGCCGCGGCCGATCAGCACCGCGGGGCCCACACCGGCAAACGTCATGCCGTCGGCATCGAGCGTGCCGTCGGCCGAGTGCAGCCCGAAATCGGACAGCCACTGCGGCAACAGGTAGTCCACTTGCGGTCCGGCGGTCTGCGCGGCGTTGCCCGCCTCCGTGAAGGCCGGGGCGACGATCTGCGCATTGGAGCCGAAGTGGAACATGCGCTGCAGAGCCTCCTGCGCGCGCCGCAGCGGGCGGAACGCGGCCAGAGCCTTGTTCACGTCGGGGGTGAGGCGCAGCTGCGCCAGCGTTCCCTTCGCCGTCGGGCGCGTACGCACCGCGCGCGACGCGAGCGCGGTGGCGGCC
>JBASRP010000052.1:0-5829 GCA_049273905.1 Actinomycetota bacterium | reverse complement strand
ATCGCGGCGACCGAGACGGCGGCGCGCGTCACCGACATCGGGATGCAGATCGGTGGCGGTCACGCGTACACGAGGAGTCTCCCGCTCGAACGGCATTGGCGCGACGCGCGCGCCGGCGCAGTGATGGCGCCGACGAACGACGTGCTCCGCGAGTGGCTCGGCAAGATCCTCGCCGGCATCCCGCTGATGTGAGCCGCACGATGAGTGAGAGACCTCTCGTCGTCGGAGCCGTCGCGTACGACCCCAAGGTCGTGACGATCTGGGAGCTGATGCGCGACTATTTCCGCGAGGCCGGCGTTCCGACCGATTACGTTCTGTTCTCGAACTACGAGGCGCAGGTCGACGCCCTCTTCGAAAAGGCGATCGACATCGCGTGGAACACCAACGTGGCGTACGTCCGCAGCGAGAAGCGCGCCGGGGGCGCGTGCCGCGTGCTCGCGATGCGCGATACCGACCTCGACTTCACCTCGCGCATGATCGTGCGCGCCGACGCCGGCATCGCCGGCCTCCAGGATCTGAAGGGACGGCGGCTCGCGGTCGGCAGTGCCGACTCGGCTCAGGCCGCGCTCGTTCCTCTCGCAGCGGTTCGCGACGCGGGACTGGATCCCGACCGCGACCTCGAGCTGATCCGTTTCGACATCGATGTCGGCAAGCACGGCGACACCGGCGCGAGCGAGCTCGAGGTGCTCCGCGCCCTCAGGAACGGCGACGCCGACGCCGGGATGATCGGGTATGTGACCTGGATACGGGAGCAGGAGCAGGGCAGGGTCGACGGCGCTCTCCGCTCGGTATGGACCTCTGAGCCATACTGTCACTGCAATTTCACCGCGCTCCCGGGCCTCGACGACGAGGTGGCAGGGAAATGGACCGAAGCGCTACTCGCGATGAGCGGTTCCGATCCCCGCTGGCGGCGCTTGATGGAGCTCGAGGGACTCACTGCCTGGATCCCGGGGCGCAAGGAGGGATACGAGCCGGTGACGCGAGCGGTTGCATGAAAGGGCAACGCCCGAGTCGTCCGGTTCGTGTTTTCCCGGTCTTGTGCCCACCGGGCCCAGCGCGGGAAAATCGCGCGACACCACTGCTGACGTCGAAGGCCGGGGGCTGATCCGTGGCTCGAACCATCGCGTTCGCGAACCAGAAGGGCGGCGTGGCCAAGACCACGTCGACCTTGGCCGTCGGCGCTGCTCTGGCCCAGATGGGTTCCCGGACGCTCCTCGTCGATCTGGATCCGCAAGGGTGCCTCACGTTCTCCCTCGGCGTGGATTCCGAGACGCTCGACCTGACGATCCACGACGTCCTGGTTGGAAGGATCCCCGTCGGTAAGACGATCCACCAGCTCTCCGAGGTCGACCTCGTGCCGGCCAACATCGATCTCGCCGGCGCCGAGGCGTACCTGTTGATGCGGACGGGTCGCGAGTACTCGCTGCGGGCGGCGCTCGAGGACGTGCAGATGCACTACGACTGGGTGCTGCTCGACTGCCCGCCGTCGCTCGGCGTGCTGACGATCAACGCGCTGACCGCCGCCGACGGCGTGATCATCCCGATGCAGTGCGAGGCTCTGTCGCATCGCGGCGTGGGCCAGCTGCTCGAGACGATCGACGACGTCCACCGCCTGACCAACAAGAGCCTCGAGATCATCGGCATCCTGCCGACGATGTACGACAGCCGCACCGCGCACGCGCAGGCGATCCTGGCCGACGTCGGACGCCGGTATCAGCTCCCCCTTCTCGAACCTCCGATCCGCAAGTCGATCCGTTTCGCCGAGGCCCCGGCGTGGGGGCGCTCGATCATCAAGTTCGCTCCGTCCCATCCGGGGGCGGAGTCTTACCGCGAGATCGCAAGGAGTCTTCTAAATGCAGCGAACGCCGCCGCACCTGCACACCAACCGCACGCCGCGCAGCAATGAGCCGGCCGACTGGGACCGTCAGCTGATCGAAGACCAGCTGGCGCTGTACTCTCGTTCGGCTCGAGAACCCGATCCGCTCGGCAAGCTGGCGCTGTTCAGCGTCGGCGCGCGTCAGCAAGGCCGGCTCGGCACGCTGACGTTGGAGTGTTCATCGTGCAAGCGCGAGTCGCCGGTGCGTCTGCGCGACCTGCCGCGCCTCGCGCTGCCGTTCTGGATGACGGCGCCGCGCCGTTACCCGGCATACATCAAGTGCCCGGCGTGCGGACGCCGGACGTGGTTGCGTCCGGCCTGGCGGATCTAAGAGCCTTTTTCGATCTCCGCCCTTTTCGCGCGCACGCGCTCGACCATCACGGGCACGTCCTTCGCGGCGTATAACGGCTCCGCCTTGTCGAGAACCGCTCGTGCGTCGCCGGGCCGCCCTATCTTCAGGAAGATGTCGGCGGCAGCGAGGAGCGCGTCGGCTTTCTGCTCGAGGAAGTCGGTCAGATCGCCGAGCGCGATAGTCTCGCGGATCCGACGCTCCGCTTCCGACGAGTCTCCTCGCGCCGCAGCGACCCCGGCGAGTGCGGTCAGCGCACCGACCTGCGTGGCGATGTCCTCCGCTTCGCCCGTCTCCAGCGCTTCGTGAGCCCAGCGCTCGGCTTCGTCGTACCGACCGAGATGTGCGAGAGCCGCGGCGAGATACGCGAGGTTCGTCGAGCGAAGACCTCGCTCGCCCATGGCCTCCATCGTCTCCGCGCCCTCCTGAAGGAACACGGCCGCGCGTTCATAGTCGCCCGCATACCTTTCGAGGTGCGACCGCGATTGCGTGTACGCGCTAAGCAAGAGCATCTGTCCCATGTCTCGCAGGATGCCGAACGACGTCTCGAAGTGATCTCGTCCCTCGTCGAACCGCCCGCGCGCCCCAGCGGCGAGGCCGGCGATTGCGTGGTATCTCGCTTCCATCGCTCGAGCCGGATGCTCGGTCATGAGTTGCTGCATGCGCTCGACGGCCTGGGGCCACGGTGTGGGACCGAAGATCAGCGTCCCGGCGATCCAATTCGTCGTGCTGTCGTTCGTCCGAACGGCGCCTCTCCGGGAATGGAGCAGCGCACGCTCCATGGCCGCAGCGGTGTCGTCCGCACGCTGTGCTATCCAATGTGTTGTCGCGAGCAGCTCCCACGCCCGCGCCAGACCTGCATCATCGTTGAGCCGCTCGAAGACCTCGATCGCCTTCCTTCCGACATCGGAGGCGCGCGCCGTCGCTCCAGGCTTCGCCAAGAACGTATCGATATCCGTGGAAACCATATTCACGTCCCAAGAGAGTGCTTCGTTGCCCGCCTCCTCCGCGAGTGCCGCCACCTCCTCCACCACGCGCGACGCCTCGTCGATCTCGCCTTGGCCGATGAGCGTCCGCGCGAAGTCTGGCATGAGGCGGAGACGCATCAGGTACGTTCGCGGCAGCGCCGCGGCGGCGCGGCGGTAGAGCGTGATCGTCGCCGGGCCATCGCCGCGGGCCGCCGCACGGTCCCCGACGGCGATGAGACGCGATCCGGCCTCGATGCCGAGTTTCGTAACGCGCTCGTCCTTGATACCCACGTCGACGAGATTCCGGTAGGCCTCCTCGTAGTGGTACGCGAGGATCTCCTCGTACTCGTACGCCTTGTCGCCGGTCGTTTCCGACAACCACCGCGCGAAGCGCTCGTGCAGGTCGGCGCGCAGGCGTTTTGCGATCCCCTGGTAGGCGGCGTCGCGGACGAGCAGGTGACGGAAGCGGAACGCATCCTCGCCTGCGAATGTCGAGGGATCCTGCCGGATGAGGTCCTTGCGGACGAGCGCGAGCAGACTCGCGTTGAGGCTCCCGGCTTGCTCGGGCGGTGCGAGCGCGGCGACGGCGCCGTGCCAGAACACCTTCCCGGCGACCGCGGCGCACTCCAGCGTCGTTCGCTCCTCAGGCTTCAGACGATCGATACGCGCCGACAGTAGTGCCTGGATCGTCGGTGGAACAGACACCGCAGAGAGATTTCGTGCCGCCACCCATCGACCGTCTGCCTGCGTGAGCGATCCCTCGTCGATAAGCATCGAGAGCATCTCCTCGACGAAGAGTGGATTGCCTTCCGCAGCCTCCGCGATGCGCTCCTTCGCTTCGTCGTCGATCTCGGCTTCGCCGAGGAGGAAGTCGACGAGGCGGTCGCACTCCTTCGGCGTCAACGGCTCGAGGTTGAGCGACGTTGCGTTGAGCTTCCCGCCGCCCCAGCCCGGGCGTCGCTCGAGCAGATCATGGCGCGCCAGGCACACGAGCAGGATCGGCGCGTCGCGCGTCCAGTCGGCGATGTGCTCGATCAGATCGAGGAACGTCGGCTCACCCCAGTGAATGTCGTCGAACTCAATGACGAGGGGGCGCTGCCGCGCAAGGTGCTCGAAGAGACGGCGGACCGCCCAGAACTGCTCCTCGAGGGGCGTCGATCCTTCCGTGAGATCGAGCAGCTCCGAGATCGCGGTCGTGATGCGCGCCGCGTGCTCTTCGCCTGCGGCGAGCGCGGCGATCTTGGCACGGGCCTCGTCCTGCGAGTCGTCGTCGCGGATGCCCGCCGCTTCGGGGATCGCCTCGAGCAGTGGGAAGAACGTGATCCCGTCCCCGTAAGGCAGGCAGCGGCCCCGCAAGATAGTTGCTTGTTCCTCCAGGGCGGTGAGGACCTCGGCCGTCAGCCGCGACTTCCCGACGCCGGCAGACCCGAGGATCGTGAAGAGGTGGCACGCGCGCTCTCGGACGGCCCGCTCGAACGCTTGCATGACGAGCGACAGCTCGTGTTCTCGGCCGACGATCGGCGCATCGAGCCGGCGCAGCACGCCGGCGGCGCCGGGAGTAACGCCGGTGAGGCGGTACGCCGGAACGGGCTCGGTCTTGCCTTTCGCTTCGACGGGATCGACCGGTTCGACGGTGACGGCACCGCGCACGAGTCCATACGTCTCCGTGCTGATGAGGATCTCATCGGGTTGCGCCGCCTGCTCGAGCCTCGCTGCGACGTTGACCGCGTCGCCCGTGACCAAACGCTGGCCGGCCGTGGCATCCCCGGCGACCACCTGTCCGGTGTTGATCCCCGTGCGCACCCGGATCCGGACGCCGCGCTCGCGCTCGAACTCGGCGTTGAGATTTTCGAGCGTGCTGCGCATCTCGCCGGCCGCTCGCACGGCGCGCAGGGCGTCGTCCTCGTGGACCTCGGGGACGCCGAAGACGGCCATGATCGCGTCGCCGATGAACTTCTCGACGGTGCCGCCGTGCTGTTCGATGACGACTTTCATCCGGTCGAAGTAACGCTCCATCACCGAGCGCATGGCTTCGGGGTCGTTGCGCTCGCCCAGCGCCGTCGATCCCGTCACGTCGGTGAAGAGAACGGTCACCGTCTTGCGGACTTCGCGCGCCGCCGGCGCGGAGCTGAGAGCGGTCCCGCACGACAGGCAGAACTTCGCCCGATCCGGGTTGTCTTCGTTGCAGTTCGGGCAGAGCGGCACGGGGGCAGTGTAGCCTCGCGCCACCGTGGCGGAGAGGTACGACATCGTCATCGTGGGCGGCGGTATCGCCGGCCTCGCGTGCGCTTTGTCCGTTCCCGGCAAGGCGCGGATCGCCGTTGTGGACAAAGGCGAAGCCGGCGCCGGTTCGTCGCCGCTGGCGCAGGGCGGTATCGCGGCGGCAGTCGGGCCGAACGACTCGCCGGACCTCCACGCGTCCGACACGATCGCCGCGGGCGTCGGGCTGTGCGACGAGACGGTCGTCGAGGACATCTGTGCGGAGGGACCCGGTGTCGTCGCGTGGCTCGAGGACCTCGGCTGCCGGTTCGACCGCTCAGAGGACGGCTCGCTCGACCTCGCGCGCGAGGGCGGACAGTCGGTCGGACGCAGCGTCCACGCGACCGACGCGACCGGCGGCGAGATCGTGCGCGCGC
>JBASRP010000038.1:0-2242 GCA_049273905.1 Actinomycetota bacterium | reverse complement strand
GACTAAGGACAGCTTCGAGCCGCACTCAGAACAGAACTTGGCGTCGGCGCGATTCTCGGCGCCACAGCTTGGACAGTTCACGTTTTTCGGCCCCCGTTTGCCCGGCGCCCCAGGTTAACGCGTAGATCCCCCCGTCGAGGAGGGTGCGCCCGAATCGTCACGACTTTCGCGCTGCGTGCGATCCGGGCGGCATCGCTAGACGCGGTCGCGTCTTTTCCTTACCGTGGGGAGAAAGTAGGAAAGGGCAGAGTGGACGTTCTAGTCAAAGTGACTTCGAAGGGCCAGATCACGCTTCCGAACAGCGTGCGAGACGCGCTGGCCCTGAAGGTCGGTGACCATGTGCTCTTCCGCGTCCATACAAATCGCGCGGTCATCGCGAAGTTACCCGACTTCCTAGCACTCGCCGGCACGGTTCCGGTCGCGCCCCCTCAGCGCGGCGCGATTTGGCCCGAGATCCGCAAGGCAACGCGTAAGTCACGCTCGGCCGCACGCCATTGAGGCCTCCTTCGACGCGTACGTCCTTGTCCGTCTCCACTCGCCATATATGGCGTATGGTAGAATCTCTGAGTGGAAAAGACGACCCTCTACCTCCCCGCCGATATACAAGCCGCGCTCCGCGCGGCCGCGAAGCGCGCCGGCAAGCCGCAGGCCGAGCTCGTGCGCGATGCGCTGACGCGGTACTTGGCCGACCAGCCAAGACCCCTTCCCAAGTCGATAGGGATCATGGCCGACGGAACGTTCGATGCGAGCAAGGTGGATGAGTGGATAGAACGCGAGATGGATCGTGATCACGCTCGATACCTCCGGGATGCTGGCCCTCCTCGACCGCCGAGAAAGACATCACGGAGCCGCAAAGACCGCTCTGCTCGCTGATCGAGGTCCGTACATCATCCCCGCCGGCACGTTGTGCGAGGTTGGCTACTTCGTGCGGAAGCGCGGCCGCAGCGACGCGCTCGACGGCTTCCTCGCCGACATCGAGAGCGGGGCTTTCGCTCTTGATTGCGGCGAGGACGACTTCCCGCGCGTCCGCGAACTTCTTCGTCGATACGCCGATCTGGAACTCGGCTTCACCGACGCAGCGGTGATCGCGTGCGCGGAGCGCAACGCCGGCAAGGTACTGACGTTCGACCGCCGAGACTTCTCCGTCGTCGCAGGCGAGGGTCGGATCACGATCCTCCCCGCCTAGGAGACGACCTGCCTGGAATATCGCAGGTCGACCGGCCGTTCTAACCCTGTGACATGAGCGAGAAACTCGATACGCAGGCACTTCCGTTGCTCCCGCTGACCTCGGGCGTGGTGCTGCCCGGCATGGTCGTGACGCTGCTTCTGGAGACGCCCGACGCCAAAGCGGCCGTCGCCGCCGCGCGCGAGGCGTCCAACGAGCTCGTTCTGGTTCCGCGGCTCGACAGCCGCTATTCCCGCATCGGCGCCGTCGCCAAGATCGAGGACGTCGGCCGCCTCCAGAACGGTATGGACGCCATGGTCGTCCGCGGCGTGAGCCGGGTTCTGGTCGGCACCGGCGTTGCCGGGACCGGCGACGCGACGTGGGTCCAGGTCTCCCCCGCCGACGAGCCGAACGCCGACACCGCCCGCGCCCAGGACCTCGCACGCGAGTACCGCGGCACGGTCGAGAACATCGCGGAGCAGATCGGAGCCCCCCAGATCACGGAGATGGTCCGCGGCCTGCGCGACAACGGCGCGCTGGCGGACCTCGCCGGCTACTCGCCGGAGCTCACCTTCGAGCAGAAGGTCGAGATCCTCGAGACGCTCGACGTCGAAGCCCGATTGGAGAAGGTGCTCGAGTGGGCGAAGGACGCGCTCGCCGAGATGACCGTCAAGAAGAAGATCCGCGACGAGGTTCAGGACTCGGTGAACAACCGCCAGCGCGAGTTCATCTTGCGCGAGCAGCTCGATGCGATCCGCAAGGAGCTCTCCGAGATCACCGGCGATTCCGAAGGCAACGTCGTCGAGGAGTATCGGAAGAAGATCACAGAAGCCGGCATGCCCGAAGGCGCGCTGAAGGAAGCCGAGCGCGAGCTCGGCCGCCTCGAGCGCATGTCCGAGCAGTCGCCCGAGTACGGCTGGATCCGTACCTACCTCGACTGGATGACGGAACTGCCTTGGGACACCAGGACCGACGACAACCTCGAGATCACGGAAGCACGGAAGATCCTCGATGAGGACCACACGGGCCTCGACGACGTGAAGGACCGGATCATCGAGTACCTCGCGGTCCGTAAGC
>JBASRP010000012.1:0-7526 GCA_049273905.1 Actinomycetota bacterium | reverse complement strand
ACGGTCTGAAGAGGGCCGCGGAGCGGATCTCGCTGGCGATGCACCGCGACCCGGTCGGGAAGGCGGCACTCCACCTCCAGTTCGCGGAGAACCGCGCGCAGGAGGTCGCCGACCTCCTCGCCGCCGGCCGCAGTCCCTCGTCCGCCCTCGAGGCGCTCGAGAACGAGCTCGAGGGTGCGGAGGCAGACGCCCTCCACGCGCAGGCGCTCGGCCGCGACGTCGACGCCCTGCTGGCTCACGTGCAAGCGATGTTCGACAAGCACATCGGAGTCCTGAGCGGCGTCCTCGATCAGGTCGGTTCTGATCAGGCGAAGGACGCGATCCAGCGCGCGATCGATCGGGCCAACGAGCACAAAGCCAATGTGCGCGGCAAGAGCGGCGAGCACAAGCCGGAAGACCCGGGCAAGCCGACCGACGCGCCGAGCCGCAGCGGAGGCACGCGGGGCAAGCCCTAAAGGAAGAACTCGTGAGGTGCCGCGGCGTCCCCCAGCGCTGCGGTGCCTCCGATTTTTGAGGGGGGTTGTGTCGTTCGACCGGGCGCGCGTAGAGTCGCCAGGGAGAGCGGGGGTGGGCGATGCATCCGAACGAGACTCTGATCCGCAAGGGATACGCGGCGTTCGTCGAGCGTGACATCGACAGTCTGCGCGAGTTCTTGCACCCGGACGTCATCTGGCACGTGGCCGGCTCGAGCCCGCTGGCCGGGATCTACCAGGGACACGAGCAACTGCTGCCGGTCTTCGGTCTCATCGACCACTTGACCGACGCGACGTTCAACGTTTCGGCGCGCGAGATGCTACCGAGCGACGACCACGTGGTCGTGCTGACGAAGATCACGGCCAAGAAAGGCGACCGCGTCCTGGATCTCGACGGCGTCGCCGTCTTCAAGATCGTCGACGGGAAAGCCAAAGAAGTTTGGAACTTCGCCGAGCAACAGGGCGAGGTGGACGAGTTCTTCGAATACGCCGCTACAGCTGCCGATTGAACGCCGGCGGGTAGGGCACCAGCGCGATCTCCGCGTCCGCGCCGTGGATCTCCAAGGCGGCGCCGAGCGCATCCTCGACCGACGACGCCGCGTCGAACCCCGCGTGCGCAACGAGCGCCGGGTTCTCGGCGCCGGCGACGATCACGCGCCCGGCGTGCTTGAGGCGTTTCAGCGGGAAGAGGGCCATGATCGCGTGCACGGGGTGGAACCCGAAACCGAAGCGGTACTTCTCGATGTAGTCCTCGCGCGTCGCGAACTCTGATTCGAAACGCGCCCGCGCCTCGTAGGGGTCGCGCGTTTCGGGAAGCACCCGCTCCCATGCCTCGCGGTACGACGGGTGATGCTGCTCGTCCCAGCGGTCGCGGCACGGCGTCGCGAGGATCACCGTGCAGCCCGGCTTCCCAAGCGCCTCGATCATGCCGCCGAGATAGCCGAGGCCCGTCGAGATCAGCGTCAGGATCGGGTTGAGGAACGAGAACGCGGCGTAGGGGCTCCACTCCGGAACGCCGTACATGACGATGTCGGCTTTCTCTTGAAGGAGCGTGCGCCGCGGCGGCATGTGCGCGCGGTTCGTCTCGAGCGCGATGCGGCGCGTGCCGTCAACGGATCCGGCGCGGATCGCCGCGACCTGCAGCGGGTTCGCGAGGATGGTCTCGACCTTGAAGATGCGGTCGGCGCCGAGCGCGTCGAGTGTGAGCGCGCCCATCTCGTCGAGCATCTCGTGCATGCGGTTCCGTTCCGTCGACATCGACATGTCGTCGGGGTTGTGGTGGTGCCGGATCGACCGGAAGGTCGACAGCCCCACGCAGATCGACTTCCATCCGCCCGAGAAGCCGCGCACCGTCGAGCAGTTCAGATAGACGCAAAGGTCCGCGTCGGTGACGTGACGCGACAGCTCCACGTCGTAGCCGTTCGCCGTCGTGCCGAGGTGCACGATGTTGTCGGGATCCTCCGCGTCGTGACAGACGAGCCGTTCGCCGAACTCCTTCACGACCTCGGCGCTCAGTAACTGCGCCAGCTCGTCGTGCGTGAACTTCCGGTGTAGCGCGTTCGCGCACACGAGCGTGACGTCCTCGCGGCGCACGCCTGCGGCTTCGAGCTCGGCGAGGATCTGTAGGATCGCCGAGGACCACACCGGCGCGTAACAGGGGACCGTAGGGTCGTCGAAGGCGATCGTGACGTAGCGGCGGCCGCGCGCGAGGTCGCGCAACGGCGGCATGTCGACCGGCGCGGCCAGCGCGTCGCGGACGGTCGCATCGAGGTCGGCCACGGGCTCGAGAGGGATGGAGAGGCCGGGGGAGACGACGTGGGTTCGGTCGGGGAGCTCGGCCTCGATGAACGAGTCGCCGAAGACCATCTGCTGGCGCATGCAGCCTCCTGTCTACCGCGCTCGGCCGGGCGCAGGCGAACCGCCTAAAGCAGGAAAGCGAGGCGTCCGGGGGGAATCGTGAACGTTCATGGGGCGCTGGGTGAGGGTCACGGCCGCGCTGGCCGTCTGCGTGGTGGTCGGCGCGCCGATCGCCGCGCGGCCTGAGGTGTCGTGCTCGTGGCCGATGTATCAGCACGACGCGGGACACAGCGCGGCGCAGACCCCCGAATGCGCCGCGATCGGTCCGACGAACGTGGCTACCCTGCGGCCGGCCTGGGGCGTCCTGACCGGGGACAACATCACGGCCTCGCCTGTGGTCGTCGACGGCATCCTCTACGTCGGATCGTGGGACGGAACGTTCTACGCGATCGACGCTGCGTCCGGAGAGCAGCTCTGGACCTTCACGGTGGAGGAGGAATCTCGCGTCGCGTTCGGCCGTATCGTCTCGACCGCGGCGGTCGGACCTGTGAACGTGCCGGGGGTCGGCGCCGTCGATGCGGTGCTGGTCGGCGGCGGCGCCACGTTGTACGCACTCAAGCCGGGACGCGAGGGCCCCGTCGTCCTCGCCGCGATCAACGTCGACCCACGCGACGCGGTCCTGCGCGCCGCGCAGGCGCAGAACCCACCGCAGGTCGAGATCGAATCCTCTCCCGTCGTCGGACGCTTCCCCGACGGCGACCGCATCTTCGTCGGCATGGACGTGCACAACCGCGAGAAGATCGGTCGCACCGGCCTGTTGTCGTTCGGGATGCGCAAGAACGAGAGCGGCGACACGCCGTACCGCTTCGAGCTCCTGTACAAGTTCGATCCCGAGACGGGGATCGTCCTTCATTCGCTCACCGACGGATCCGGGACCGGCTGGGGCTGTGGCGGCGTGTGGTCGTCACCGGTCGTTGCGCCGACCGCGCTCGGGCCGGGCGACGGAGTCGTCGTGTTCGGCACGTCGAACTGTGACAACCCCGCAGAGTCGTCCGCGGCCGGCGAGATCGGTCGCGAGACGATGTTCGGCATCGACGCGAAGACCGGCGAGGAACTGTGGCGCTTCGCGCCGCGCGAGCCCAACGATGTCGACGACGACTTCGGCTCGTCGGCGAACCTCCTGCCGGGCGGCGCGGTTGGTGAGGGCGGCAAAGACGGGTGGTACTACGCGCGCGACATCGTTACCGGCGATGAGCGCTGGAGCACGCACGCGGCACAGTCCGGCCATCTCAACACCGGGTTCGCGTTCGGTGGGTTCATCGGGACGCCGGCGGTCGGGGAAGCGACCGATCCCGTCAGCGGCGACACGCGCACGGTGGTGTTCGGAGCATCCTCCATCCCGACGCCGATCGGCCCCCCGCTCGATGAGGGCGGTAATCCCGTGGACACGACCCTTGTCACCGACGGCGACCCGCTCCGGCTCATGAGCCTGCACGCGATGGATGCCGCGACCGGTGAGATCCTTTGGCGGTCGCCACTCGCGTCCCCGACGTACGGCCACGTGACCTACGCGAACGGCGTCGTCTTCGTCGCCCTCACCACCGGTTTCCGGATCCAGGCCTTCGAGGCCGGCACCGGTCTCCCGCTGTGGCTGACTCCGACGTTCGGCGCGCCCTCCGGCGGCGCAGCCGTCGTGGGCGACATGGTCTTCTTCGGGACCGGCACGCGCGAGTCCGACGCAGAGTTCAAGGCGTTCGGGGACCAGCTCCAGCAGCTCCTCAGTGGCCCGCTCGGCGAGCATCCGCTGTCGCGGCTGTCGGGGATCTTCGGCTACAAGCTCGCGCCGTAGGGCGCGCTAATCGCCCGGCAAGCTCCCCGCGGGGGCGGGTGTCGACCCCGACGGACTCGGTGTCGGCGACGGGCTCGGCGACGGGGTCGGCGCCGGTTCCTGCGACGCCGGCGCCTCACGCGGGTTGAACCTTTGCGTCACACCCGTCCACGCGACGATGGACAGCACTCCCTGCCGCCGGGCGCCGCCGGCGATCACGAGCAGACCCGCCACCTCGTCGACCGCGGCGCCGTGCACGGCGAGCAGAGCGCTCGGGCCGCGGCTCCATGTTCCCGTCGCCGGATCGAGTACGAAGTGACGATCGATCACGTGGCCGCCGATCGTTCCCGGGTCTTCTCCGCCGACGACGTGGATGCGACCGTCCGAGAGAAGCTCCGCCGCCATGCCGCTCGTCGGTTGCGGCAACTTCGGCCCCTCCGTCCAGGTGTCCGTCGCGATGTCGTAGATGTCGACGCGGTCGAGGATGCGCGAATCGCGCCCGCCGATCGCGTAGATCCTCGTCCCGACGAGGACCGCGCCGAGGTGGTCGCGCTTCTGCGGCATGGCCGCGCCCTCCGTCCATCCCGTCGTCCGGTCGTAGATCAGAACGCGCGACGAATCGCCGCGACCACCGATCACGTACAGCTTCTTGTTGGCGGCGACCATCCCGTGTCCCATCCGGCCCTCCGGCATGTCGGGCAGGTCTTCCCACCGGTCGCTGCCGGGCCGGAGAACCCAGAGGTTCTTCTCGGGCTTCCAATTCTTCGCGCGTCGCGAACCCCCGGTCACGTACACCGAACCCTCGATCGATGCCGCGCCGGGGTGATGCCGCGGATCCGGCAGCGACGGTCCGGCCCGCCACTCCCCGGTCCCCGCGTTCAGGATGTCGACCTTGTCGGACGTGCGCCCGAGCAGGCCGGCGATGCCGCCGACGACGTAGAACTGCGGCAAGCACGGCGTCTGCGGGCAGATGTCGGCCGTTCCGGCCGGGCCCCCGGTGACGACGGTCGCTCCGCTCTCGCCGCGCGCGTTCGGCAGGTCCTTCAGCCGCGCCCATCCGTCGGCATCCGGGCGCGGGTACGTGTTGCTCGTGAGCAGGTTGCCGACGTACGCGCCGGTGACGACCACGAGGACGACCAGGACGAGAGCGGCGATGCGCAGAACACGTTTCAACAGGTCACCAGGTCTGCGTCAGACATCGCGGTCGAGGATACCGGACCCCTTCGCGGCCTTTCGGGAGGCCCGATCGGCGTCCCCCGCGCTGCGGGAGGGCCGGTCCGCTTGGGTAACCTTTGGCCAGCGCTGAGGGGGGAACGCGTGGAAGAGGATCGCTGGGCGGCAGCCCACTACCGGGTCGAACGCGAGTCGAGCGGCGTCGTCATGCGCAAACGACAGCGCCGCAAGGCGACGGAGGTCGCGATCCAATACGGGGATCCCGTCCCCGACGATCCGAACGACGTCGTCCGCATCTACGACCGGAGCGGGGCGATCGCGTTCGAACAGGACTGGGGGACGAACCGCGCGGGCGCGATGACGCAGGAGGCCCGCGTCATCGACGACCTCTTGCACCTCGACGTGTTCTCATTCCGTACGCGGTACGGGATCGCGGGCGATACCGAGGAGCCTACGGCGGCCAAACCCGCCCGTACGCGCGGCGGCGGGACGCAGAAGGCGGCCGCCAAACGCTCGACCGGGGCCCGCAAGAGCGCCCCGCGGAAGCCCGCGACCAAGAAGGGGGCCGCGGGGCGGCCGAAGCCGCGTTCCGAGTAAACTCCCGGACCCAATGCGGATCCTGTCCCTGGCTGCTCTGCGCGGGCCCGATCTCGAGGCGCTGCACGCCCTCGGCGAGGTGGAGCTCGATCCCTGGAGCGACTACGTCCCGATCAAGCTGCACAGCGCCGACGACCTGATCGCGCGCGCGGCCGGCGTCGACGTCCTCATCGTCGAGGCGGACCACGTGCCGGCGCGGTTGTTCGAGGAGCGGCCCGAGATCCGCATCGTCGCGTCGTGCCGCGCGGACCCGCTGAACGTCGACGTCGACGCGGCGACGCGCGCCGGCGTCCCGGTCGTGCATGCGCCGGGCCGCAACGCGAACGCGGTCGCCGATATGACCGTCGGTCTGATCTTTACTCTGACGCGGGGCATCGTTCGCGCCGACGACGACGTGCGCGCCGGCCGCTGGATCGTCGACGAGAAGATCGCGTATCAACGTTTCCGCGGTCGCGAGATCCGCTCTCTCACGATCGGGCTCGTTGGGTTCGGCTCGGTCGGGCGCGCGACGGCCGAACGCTTGATCGCACTCGGGGCGCGCGTGCTGGCGGCCGACCCGTACGTCGACGCGGCCGGGATCAGGGCGGCCGGCGTCGAGCCGGTGGACCTGCCGACGCTGATGGCGACGGCCGACGTGATCTCGATCCACGCGCTGCTGCGGGAAGGCACGAAAGGCTTGATCGGCGCCGAGGAGCTCGCCCTGCTGAAGGAAGGATCTCTGCTGGTCAACACGGCCCGTTTCGGGATCATCGAGGAGGAGCCGCTGATGGAGGCCCTCCGCTCGGGGCGCCTGGCCGGGGCGGCGTTCGACCACTTCACGAACGAGTTCCTGCCCGTGGAGCACCCGCTCACCTCGATGCCCAACGTAGTGCTGACGCCGCACATCGGGGGCACGACCGAGGAGACCGAGATCGTCCAGACGGCGGCCGTCGTCGCGGGCATCCGGTCGCTCGTCGAGGGCGGCGATCCCGTCAACGTCGCGAACCCTGAGGTGCTCGACAAGTTCACGGAGCGTGCGTCGTGAGTCTGATCCTGTCTCTCGACATCGGATCGAGCGGCGGCCGCGCCGTCATCGCCGACACGTCCGGACGTCGCGTCGGATCGGCGACGCGCGCGTGGCGTTACCGCACGGACGCGAGCGGCTTCCAGGACCTCGACCTCGACCTCGTGTGGGCGGCGCTCGCGTCGGCCAGCCGCGAGGCGGTGCGCACGAGCCTCGCCCGTCCCGACGCTATCGCAGCCGTCGCCGTCACGTCGCAGCGAACGGGCGTCGTGTTCCTCGACTCGAAGGGCGAGGTGCTCGCCGCCGGTCCGAACTTCGACGCGCGCGGCGTCCGCGAAGGCATCGAGCTGGAACGGCAGCACGGTGACCTCGTGTACCGGCTCGCTGGCCGCCTTCCGGTCTTCCTGTACCTGCCGGCGCGGCTCGCCTGGTTCCGGAACAACAAGCCGGCGATCGCCGACCGCGTCGCAAAGGCTCTTTCGTTGTCCGACTGGGGGACCTGGCGCTTGACCGGCGGCGCCGCGACGGCGACCGAACCGACGCAGGCGGCAGAGATGCTGTCCTACGACATCACGCGCGGGTCGTGGTCGACGGAGCTCTGCGACGCGCTCGGCACGCCACGCAAGATCCTCCCCGATCTGCTGCGCCCCGCGAC
>JBASRP010000008.1:0-2564 GCA_049273905.1 Actinomycetota bacterium | reverse complement strand
TCGGCACCGACACCGGCGGGTCGATCCGCCAGCCGGCGTCGCTGTGCGGGGTCGTCGGCGTGAAGCCCACCTACGGACGCGTCTCGCGCTACGGGCTGATCGCGTTCGCATCGTCGCTCGATCAGATCGGCCCCTTCGCGCGCACCGTGCGCGACGCGGCGGCCGTGCTGCAGGCGATCGCCGGGCACGATCCGATGGACTCGACGAGCGCGCGGGATGCGGTCCCGGACTATGTTGCCGCGCTCGACCGCGGCGTCGAGGGCCTGAAGGTCGGCGTCGTCCGCGAGGGGATGGGGGAGGGGACCCAGCCCGGCGTGAAAGCGCGCTGCCAGGAAGCGGCCGAGCACTTCGCGTCGCTCGGCTGCGACGTCGATGAGGTCTCGCTGCCATCGTTCGACGTGGCGCTGTCGGCCTACTACCTGATCGCCCCGGCGGAGTGCTCGTCGAACCTCGCGCGTTACGACGGCGTGCGCTACGGCTACCGCGCGGACGACCCCCGCGACGTGGTCGACATGAACATGCGTAGCCGCGCGCACGGCTTCGGGGACGAGGTGAAGCGCCGCATCATGCTCGGCACCTACGCGCTGTCCGCGGGCTACTACGACGCGTACTACGGCAAGGCGCAGAAGGTCCGCACGATCGTGATCCGCGACTTCGACGCGGCCTACAAGACGTTCGATGTCCTGATCTGCCCGACCAGTCCGACGACCGCGTTCAAGATCGGCGAGAAGACCGACGACCCGCTCGCGATGTACCTCTCCGACCTCTTCACCATCCCGTCGAACCTCGCCGGCGCCGCCGGCGTCAGCCTGCCGTGCGGGTTGTCCGACGATGGCTTGCCGGTCGGTATCCAGGTGCTGGGCCCACCGCTGTCCGAGGAGTTGCTGTTCCGCGCGGCGCACGCGCTCGAGCAGGCGCTCGGCCCGACACCCACGCCGCCGCTCTGGGAGGCGCGATGACGACGACGGCCGTCGAGGTCCGTCCACTCGCCGTTCGCGTCCTCCGGGTCGCGGGGCTTGCGGCCGCTGCCTTCGGGCTCCTCGCGTTCGTGATCGGTGCGATCCTCGGCTTCGACAACCTCGCCGTGCTCTGGGCGGTGGTCGCCGGCTTGTTGGCGGCGATCGCCGCGGCCGCGTTGGCCGCGACGCGCCCGTCGCGCGCCGGTCTCGCGTCGGGGCTCGTGGCGTGCTGCCTGATGCTTCTGCTCCCGCCCGTCGGGACGCTGCTCACGATCGCGATCGGGCTGCTTGCGAGCCAGACATGGCCGCAGCTCCGCGAGTACTACGGCGTCACGCGGAGGAGCGCATGAACGCGAACGGCTACGAGACGGTGATCGGGCTCGAGTGTCACGTCGAGCTCGCGACCTCGTCGAAGATGTTCTGCGGCTGCCCGACGACCTTCGGCGGCGAGCCGAACACGCGCACCTGCCCGGTGTGCCTCGGCGAGCCCGGCTCGCTTCCCGTGGCGAACCGCAAAGCCATCGAATACACGATGCTGATCGGGCTCGCGCTCGGCTGCGACATCGCGCCGCGCTCGCTGTTCCATCGCAAGAACTACTTCTATCCCGACATGCCGAAGAACTATCAGATCTCGCAGTACGACCTTCCCTTGTGCGTCGCCGGGTATCTCGACGTCGCCGTCGACGGCGACACGCGGCGCGTCGGCATCACTCGGGTGCACCTAGAAGAGGACACCGGCAAGTCGCTGCACGTCGGGACCACCGGCCGCATCCACGAGGCGAAGTACTCGCTCGTCGACTACAACCGTGCCGGGATCGCGCTCGTCGAGATCGTCTCCGAGCCCGACATCCGCTCGCCGGCGCAGGCGCAGCGCTACGTGGGCGAGCTGCGCTCGATCCTCGAAGCGCTCGGCGTGTCGGACGTCCGCATGGAGGAAGGCTCGATGCGCTGCGACGCCAACGTGTCGCTGCGGAAACCCGGCGAGGGGTTGGGGACGAAGGTCGAGATCAAGAATCTGAACTCGATCCGCTCGGTCGGACGCGCGCTGACCTTCGAGATCGAACGCCAGAGCGCGGCGCTCGCGAAGGGCGAGTCTCTCGTCCAGGAAACGCGTCACTTCGACGAGGGCGCCGGCGTGACGAAGACGCTCCGCTCGAAGGAGGAAGCGTTCGATTACCGCTACTTCCCGGAGCCGGACCTGGTGCCGATCGAACCCGACGGCGCGTGGATCGACCGCCTGCGCGGGGCGCTCCCGGAATTGCCCGCCGCGCGCCGTGCTCGCCTCATAAGCGACCACGGGCTCACCACCGAGCAAGCGGCGATCGTCGGCGGATCAAGCGCGAGCCTCGCCTACTTCGACGAGCTCCTCGCCGCGGGCGTCCCGGCGCGCGATGCCGCGGTGTGGATGGCGGGCGAGCTGGCGCGGGCGCTCAATACCGCCGCGCTCGGCATCGATGACGCGCGCGTGTCCGCAGTGGGCCTCGCCGGGCTCATCGGGCTCGTCCGCGACGGAACGATCAACCTCAACACCGCGAAGAAAGTGTTCCAGGATGCGTTCGACGCCGGCACGGACCCCGCCCCGCTCGTCACCGAGCGCGGCCTGGC
>JBASRP010000005.1:0-2078 GCA_049273905.1 Actinomycetota bacterium | reverse complement strand
CGACCCGGACTGCGGAGTCGGATCGGGTTTCAGCGCCTCGCCATCAAGAAAGTCCCACGCGGAAAGGCGGTTAGTGTCGCCCAGACATCACGGCTGATATCTGGGACGACCCTCGTCACCGCTCCTAGGTCCAGATGGTGTGCTCGCACAGTGTGTCAAGTTCCACTGCGAAGAATGTGTGTTGTGTTGCGACGAGTATTAAAAACAAAACGCCAAAAAAAGACTCTAGACGATTTTATTTATGAATATGGAGTTGACGGTAAGACGAGGCACGTTCCTACGCCTCTGCACAAGCGAGGTTCAGACCTGCACAGAGCTAGCCCGCCAACACAGCATTCGCCAACTCCACTTCTAGCTAACGGAAAAGTGGCGGGAAAAAAGTCCTCCCGCTCAGCGGACGTGAGCATTTCTACGGACCCTGGACGATCACGAAAATATTTTCCGTCCTCTTAAGAATTTCTTGCGCAAAGGCTCTAGACTTCTCTATTAAGAATTTGTTAGTCCGGATGTTGATGCAACCATCGATCAGGATAGCAAGGCTGGCGGATATTGTCTTAGTGGGAGGAGGTGTTGTTTGCCTCCTTGCATTCTTCTACTTTGTTTATTGGTACGATTGGACCCGCGAGAGAGAGTTTACCGGTGTCGCGGGCATAATCCTACAGATCGTGCTCCCGGCCGTTCTGGCCAGCGCGCTCTTTGCCTCCCTGCGATTCGGGCCAACTTATAGGGCGACTCTCGCCATTTTCTGTATCTCCTCACTTTTCTCCATCTATAGCTTAGAACTCCTGCTGTTAGCTTTTCGGAAGCTTGGCGCTCACTTTGACACCAGAGAGAGGCTCGAAGTTGTTGCAGACCTGCGGAATCGAGGCATTGACGCCGTTCCCGCAGTCTTTCCCTCGGTTCTATGGGATGTCCAGCGGGATGGCAACGTGAAATCGGTCATCAGTATCAACAGCAGTGAGGTCTTACCCCTGGGGGGAATTGCGAAAAAACTTACGGTTATGTGCAATGAGAGCGGCGAGTGGATTACTTATAGGAGTGACGAGCACGGTTTTAATAACCCGGAGGGAATTTGGCAGTCCAGAGACATCAGTGTTGCTGCCGTCGGTGATTCGTTTGCCTTTGGCGCATGCGTTCCTTCCGATAAGAACTTTGTAGCTCTAATTCGGAAGAAATATCCCGCTACCCTGAACCTAGGGATAAATGGTGCGGGCCCTTTGGTGGAGCTTGCTGCCATGAAGGAATTTTTGCCCGTCGTTAGGCCAAAGGTGACGCTGTGGTTTTATTTAGAACAGAATGATCATCTTGAGTTAAACCAGGAAAAACGCAGCGGATTACTAATGCGCTATTTGAAAGACAACTTCAATCAGCGTCTGATTAGGCGACAAACCGAAATCGATGAGGCACTGGCCCAATACGTTGACACGAGGCGAAAACTAGCGGAGGCCAAGACAGTCCACGCGTATCTCAAATACGGGCTGGATATCATCAAGCTAACTACGGTGCGGAAGAAATTGGGCTTGGTTTACGGAACATCCAAAGACGAGGCTTCGTTCGGACCCGATGAATTGCAGATAAGACTGTTTCGCGAGATCTTGCAAAATGCTCATGCCTTCATCAATACGTGGAACGGCAGGATGTATTTCGTCTATCTTCCCGCCTGGCGTCGGTATATCGATCCCCCGGCCGCCAGCGACAATCGAGACGCAATACTCGCACTAGCAAGGGGCCTTAAAATTCCTGTTATCGACATTCATCAGGCTTTCCAAGCGCACGGCGATCCTCTGCGACTCTTCCCTTTCCGTCGACTAGGCCACTACAATGAAGAGGGTCACCGATTGGTTGCGGAAACAGTCCTACATCACGTGTCCTCGCACTCCTCGCCCTGCGAAATCTATGGTTCATGGTCTCGTGACTGCCTTGTGCGTGATAGATATCCTCACGAACAACGTGCGCAATGAAAAAAGCCGCTATTTATTACGCCGCAGTTTATCTAATTATCTCGGCCCGCGGGTACTTGGCGAAAAAATCCCTAACAGCGGGAGCGCCAGGAATAGAACTCCTGATGATCTAAAATC
>JBASRP010000191.1:0-1661 GCA_049273905.1 Actinomycetota bacterium | reverse complement strand
GATCGGTGCCGCCCCAGGCGTCGTTCTCGAGGCCGGCGCCACCACGATCGTCGCGGTGCCCGGCGTGCCGCCCGAACTCTTCTGGATGTGGGAGAACCCCCTCGCCAGGGAGCTCGATCGCATCCTCGGCCCCGGCGGCTTCGCGGAGAAGACCGTCACGCTCGACCTCCGCGACGAGTCCGCGATCGCGACGATGCTGCGCAAACTCGCCGCCCGCCATCCCGACGTCTACGTGAAGTCGCGCGCGAAAGGCTTCGAGCATGGCGAAGAGGTCCGCGTGACACTCACGGCGGCCGGCGAGGACGAGGTAGCCGCGCGCCGGCTCGTCGACACCGCATTCGGCGAGCTTCGCGACGAGCTCGCGCAGTCCGAGATCTCGATCCTCGACGACTAAGAACTCGCCGCGCGCGGAGCGGACAACAGCGGCAGCAGATTCACGACGTAATCCGCGAGCCGCGAGGCCGCTTCGGTCGCCGCCTCTTCCCCGCGCATGTCGCCACCCGACCACGTCTCCGCGACGCTCCGCCATCCGCGGCCGACTGCGGTGAACTTCACATCGTCGCCCAGCGCCGTCCGGATCGCGTCCTCCTTGCGCTCCAGCGCCGCCGCGCCGCGCTCGTTCGTCTCCGCGTCGGCCTCGAAGTGCAGGCCGATCTCGAGCCGGCCGTTGCGCAGGAACTGGACCTCGAAGTGGATCCTCTTCTCGGCGCCGTACCAGACCTTGAAGTAACTCCCCCACTTCTCCGATGAGAAGTCGCGCAACCGCGGCGGGAGGTGCGACGGCAGCTCGTCCGCGACCTGCGACAGGAACGACCCCTTGCCGCGCCGCGGCTGCGCGCGCGGACGACGCGCGGCGCTCACCGGTCGGGCGGCTCCTCTTCGCCGGCCGGAACGCCCGGCAATTGGAGGATCGCCTGCGTCACGATCATCATCGCTACGGGCCGGCGCTCGTCGTCGTCGGTTGTGATGCGCACCTCGAGAACCATCGTGCGACGCCCTTGGTGCACCGTCCACGCCTCGGCGCGCAGTCGCCCCTGAGTCACGCCCGTTATGAAGTTCGCTTTGAACTCGAGCGTGGCGAAGGCCTCGCCCTCGCCGAGCGCCGAGAACGTCGCCCACGCCGCCGTTGTGTCGCCGAAACCGGCGAGCGCGCCGCCGTGCGCGTACCCACCGGGATGACGGACGCTGGGGCCGACCTCGAGCGTCGCGACGGCGCGTCCCGGCGACGCCTCCTCGATGTGGACGCCGAGCATGCCCGGGAAGGTGTCCCGGAAGATGACCGCTTGCTTCTGGAGTGCCTCCGCGACATCTTTCGGGTGCGGCCCTTCGATCCCCGCGTCCTTGCCCGTCACAGGGCTACATGCTGCCGTCGACGACGATCTCGACGAGCGCGGGGCCGCCGGAGGCGAGAGCCTTCTTGACTGCGGGCCCGATGTCCGCGCCGGCATCGACGCGCTCGGCCGGCACGTCGAACGCCTTCGCCAGCGACAGGAAGTCGACGGGCGGGTCCACGATGTCCATCGCAGGCCAGACGTCGTGCTTCGCCGCCTTGCCCTGCGCCGCATTCAGACCCTGCTTGAGGATCATGTACGAGGTGTTGTTGAGGATCACCGACACCACCGGGATCTGGTGGTGCGCCATCGTCCACAGCGCCTGGGGCG
>JBASRP010000522.1:0-3080 GCA_049273905.1 Actinomycetota bacterium | reverse complement strand
GACCTCGCCGAGGTTCTCGCGCGTCGCGCCCGAGCCGTCGGCGATCATGCCGGCCTCACCGCGCGTGAAGCAGAGGATCGCCGTGGGGATGCCTTCGTCGGTGTACCGGGCCATGCAGCCCGCCATCGAGTAGGTCTCGTCATCGGGGTGGGCGAAAACGCCCAGCAGGCCGCCGCTCACGTGTTTGCCTTGTACCACTCGACGGTCTCGGGGAAGCCCTCCTCGATCGAGCGGAACGTGTAGCCGATCTCGCGCCGCGCCTTGTCGGACGAGTACTCGAGCGACCCGGAGAGACTCTCCAGCCCGTCGCGCAGGATGCCGGGCGGCTGCCCCAGGATCTTGCCCAACAGCGGCGCGAGCGGCAGCGACGCCGTCATCAAACGCTTCCCGACGTTGATACGCGGCACGCGGATCCCGGTGAGGACAGCCGCGCGCCGCAGGAGCTCGCGGATCGTCGCGTTGTCGCCGCCGAGGATGTAGTCCTCCCCCGGCCGTCCCTTGTCGTGGGCGTCGATCACGCCGTCGGCGACGTCCTCGACGCGCACCCACGACACGCCGGACTCCATGAACGGCGCCGCGAGCAGCCAGCCTTTCGAATAGAAGCGGATCAGCGTGCCGAGGATGCTCGTGTCACCGGGCCCGTAGACGCCGCCGGGCATGACGGTCACGATCGGCACGTCCTCGACGACGAACTCGTGCACGCGCTGGTGCGCGAGGAACTTCGTCTCTTCGTACACGGATCCGTAGTTGCCGGTATGGCGATGCGTCTCGTCGGGGATCTCACCGGGTTCGTGCGTCCCGAGCGCCGCGACCGACGAGCAGTACACGATCTTCGGCACCTCGGCGTCGGCGGCGGCGTCCATCACGTTCTCGGTGCCCTTGACGTTGATCTGGAACATCTTCATGCGGTCGCGCACGCCGAGCTGGTACCACGCCGCGAGATGGAAGACCGCGTCGGCTTTCGTCATCGGTCCGGAGAGGCTCGACGGTTCGGTGACGTCGCCGGGGACGACGGTGATCCCGAGCTGTTTCAGCGCCCCGGTGCGCTCCGGCGAACGCGCGAGCGCGGTGACCTGCCAGCCGCGCTCGACGAGCCGGCGGGCAACGTGACCGCCGATGAAACCCGTGGCTCCCGTGACGAACGCGCGCATGGCGGAAACAGGCTACTCAAGAGGGACCGGCGGACGCGACGCTGTTAGGCGTTGGCGGGGATCCGGACGCCGAGGTCGTCGAGGCGCGTGGTCAAAGCGTCCGTCGTCAGGTCGAAGACGGCAGCGAGCGCGCGGATGTCGACATCGCGGACCGTGAGTACCTTGCCGTTGAAGTCGCCGCGCGCCATCTGGATCATGTTGAGGTAGCGCGAGAGAACCTCGGACTCCGGCGCGGAGACGCCCTTCAGCTTCTGAAGGTCGATGCGGATCCCCTCGCCGATCACGTTGTTCCCGCCCGCCGCCTGGTCGAGGATGATCTCACCCTCCGCGAGGCGCGGGAGGAGCTGGTCGACCGGAACGCTGTAGAAGATCGCGAGGCGCTGAAGCCGGGGGACGGAGATGCTTCGCTCGCCACGTTCGTAAGCGCCGAGGACCGACGCTTTGAATTCCTTGGTCGAGGCCTGTTCGACGTCGTGAAGCGAGAGCCCCTTTTGGAGTCTGATCGCCCTAAGGCGCTCCCCGACCCGCTGCGCATAGGTAGCGGTCATCGACGTCTCCCCTCCCGCGGAACTCAGCCCGCACCCCCGTACGAGGAAGGCCCAGAAGTGTACAAATGCGAACTCTGGAACGGCTCCCCCGTAACGTAGTCAATTGAAACCTACAGTCAAGCACCCGTCAATCACGGAAAGGACTTTTTGCCGACGCAGAGTGACCTGCCGATCAACCGATCCGGGCATACCGACTGAGCAGAACGACCGAAGCGGCTAAAGCGGCAGTCTCTGTGCGGAGCACGAGCGGCCCAAGGGACACCGCCGTGGCACCCCGGGCGGTGAGGCCGTCGACCTCCTCTGCGGTCAGGCCGCCCTCGGGGCCGACGACCAGGCCGACGGCCGCCGGGGTCTGCTCCGGGAGCGTTTCGAGGAGCCGCGCGGTGGCCTCCTCATGGAGAACGTAGGTCGGAACGGGGAGGTCCGTGGCGTCGAGCCCGGCCGGCGGCAGGACCTCGGGCAGCCAGGCCCTTCGCGACTGTTTGGCGGCCTCGCGGGCGATCGCCGAGAGACGCCGGGTCTGCTCCGCGGCCTTCCGGTCGTCCCAGCGGGCGACACTGCGCGCCGCCGGGAACGCACGGATGACGTCGGCGCCGACCTCCGTCAGTTTCTGGACCACGACATCGAGCTTCCCCGCTTTCGGGATCGCGTGGAAGACGTGAAGCGCCGGGACGAGGGCCGCGACCGTGCGGCGGTCCTTGACGTCGGCCATGAGCTTCCCGCCACCGGCCTCGGCGACGAGAGCCTCGACGACCGCGCCGCGCCCGTCCGAAACCGTGATCGTCTCGCCGGGGCGGATGCGCAGAACGCGGATCGCGTGCCGGGCCTCCTCACTGGACAGGACGATGCGATCCCCCGCCACGTCGTCCGCGAAGAAGTGCGGCGCCGTCATCGCGGCTTGAACGCGTCTTTGATGCGGTCGAGGAAACCTTTCGCGAAGTCGCCCGTTTTCTCGCCGCGCAGCTCCGCGAGCTTCGCGAGCAATTCTCGCTCTTCGCCGCGCAGCTTCGTGGGCACGTCCACGCTCACCTGAACGATCAGATCGCCGCGCCCGCGTCCGCCGAGCCGCGGCACTCCTTTGCCGGCCATGCGCAGCAGCGCGCCCGGCTGCGTTCCCGCCGGGACCTGAACGGTGTCCTCGCCGTCGAGCGTCTCGATCGGCACGTCGGCGCCCAGCGCCGCCACGGTGACGGGGATGCGCAAGGAACAGACGAGATGGTCGCCGTCTCGCAAGAACACGGGATGCGGCCGCACGGAGAACTGAACGTAGAGGTCGCCCGGCGGCCCGCTGCGCACGCCGGATTCACCCCGGCCGTCGAGCCGCAACGCGGTGCCGTCCTGCACGCCGGCGGGCACCGTTATCTCGACGCGATCCTCGACC
>JBASRP010000519.1:0-3701 GCA_049273905.1 Actinomycetota bacterium | reverse complement strand
CGCAGCGCGTCCTCGCCCGGCTCGTCGCCGGTCGCGCGCGGCTGTGACGCTCGCGCGACGTAATCGAGCAGGGCCGAGCCTTGCTGCGTGAGCTCGTCGCGACGGTTCGTCCACGCGTCGTGCACGGCCTCGAGAACGCGCCGGAACGCAGGCAGTCCGTGCCGGTCCTCCGGCGGGAAGTAGGTGCCGCCGTAGAAGGGCCTCCCGTCCGGCGTCAGGAAAACGGTCATCGGCCAGCCGCCGCTGCCGGTCATGGCCTGCACCGCGTCCATGTAGATCGCGTCGAGGTCGGGGCGTTCCTCGCGGTCGACCTTCACCGGCACGAACCAGTCGTTCATCAAGCGGGCCGTCCCTTCGTCTTCGAACGACTCGCGCTCCATGACGTGGCACCAGTGGCAGGCCGCGTACCCGATCGACAGCAGGATCGGGACGTCCTTCTCGCGGGCCTCAGCGAGGGCCCGCTCGTCCCAGGGGTTCCACGCGACGGGGTTGTGGGCGTGCTGGAGGAGATAGGGGCTGGTTTCCCCGGCCAGGCGGTTGGTCATGGCGTCAGTCTTCCCCGGTTCCGGGGCCGCGTCGACCCGGCACCGCGTGGCACGTACCTTCCGTGGGTAAGCTCGCGTTGAGTAGGCATGCAGACCATGCCGGGCAACGACGCCAAGGACATGGAGCTGGGTCAGCTGCTCCTGGAGCTGACCGCGCGCGTCCGGCCCGAGCGCGCCCGCGATCTCAACGCCGCCGTCGTGCTCGCCACCCCCGAAGAGCGGTGGACGCTGCGTCTGAACGGTGGGCGTCTGACCGTCGGGATCGGCGGGGTGGACCGGCCCGACGCCGTCATCTCCTCCGACGCCGAGACGCTCGTGCAGATCAACACGGGACGCCTGACGGGATCTGAAGCCTTCCTCGATGGGCGCGTGACGGTGCGCGGGAACCTCGGGCTCGCACTCCGGCTCGAGTCGCTCTTCGATCCGCTCTACGCGCGCCCGGCCGACGCGCCGGAGGATCGCACGGTGTGGGTGAACGGCATGCCGGTCTCGATCATCGAGGCGGGCCAAGGCGATCCGGTGTTGCTGTTGCACGGCCTCGGCGCGACGAAGGCGTCGTTCCTGCCGACCGTGATGGCGCTCTCGAAGGACCACCGTGTGATCGCGCCCGATCTCCTCGGCCACGGCGACACCGCGAAGCCGCTCGTGCGCTACGACGCGGCGACGTTCGGCCGCTTCGTGGTCTCGCTTATGGACGCGCTCGGCATCGAGCGCGCGGACCTCGTCGGCAACTCGATGGGCGGCCGCATCTCGATCGAGGTCGCGATGACCGACCCCGACCGCATACGGACGATCTCGCTGTTGTGTCCCGCCGTGGCTTTCCTGAAGAGGCGTGGCTTCGTGCCCTTCGTGCGCGCGCTCCGTCCGGAGCTCGGCGTCCTGCCGCATCGGCTCCCGCACCGGCTCGTCGTGCGTGGGATCCGCACGATGTTCTCGCGACCGGAACGGTTGCCGATGTCGTGGTACGAGGCCGGCGCCGACGAGTTCCTCCGCATCTTCCGAACGCCGCGCGGCCGGGCCGCTCTGTACGCCAGCATGCGCAACATCTACCTCGATGAGCCCGGCGGCCAGACCGGGTTCTGGATGCGTCTCGAGCGACTCGAGCGACCCGCGATGTTCCTGTGGGGAGATCGCGACCGCCTCGTTCCCGCCGGCTTCGACCGGCACGTACGTCGCGTGTTGCCGGGCGCCCAGTCGAAAGTGCTGACCGACTGCGGGCACGTGCCTCAGTTCGAGCACCCCGACCGGACCCACGCGATGATCCGGTCGTTCATGGAATCCGCCGCGTAAGCGGCATCTCTGAAGCGCTATTCAGCAGGTCTGCGACCCGGTGAGATTTCTCACATTCGCGCCGCATGCCTCTGCGACGCGCTTACCATGAGGCCGCCCATGGCCAAACGAGCGGAGTACTTGGGGCCCGAGAGACGACGTCCTCTCGTCTTAGAGGCCGCGCTCGAGATCTTCGCCGGCGGCGGTTTCGCCGACGCGTCGATGCAAGCGATCGCCGACCGCGCAGGGGTCTCGAAGGCGGTCCTCTACGATTGCTTCCCGGGGGGCAAGCAAGAGATCTACTACGCGCTGCTCGAGCGCAGCGAGCACACCTTCATGGAGCACATGCTGGGCGTCCTCCAACGGACGGAGAACCTGCCCGTCGACGAGAGCCTGCGTATCGGCCTGCGCGCGTTCCTCGACTACGCGGAGATCCACCCCCACTCTTTCCGCGTGATCTTCGGTGATGCAGGGACCCGCGACCCCGAGGTTGCGCTTCGCGCGTCGCGCGCCCGCGAGCAGGTCGTCGCCGCGATCCGCGAGCGCACGCGCGACATCATGCAGGCCAACGACCGTCCACCCTCGGCGACGTCGGACGTGTATCCGCGAACGATCGTCGCCGTCGGCGAAGAGATCGCGCGCTGGATCCTGCGTGACCCGAACGCGCCGCGCGAGGCGATCGTCGACGCCGTCGTCAACTGGTTCATGCGCGGTTTCGACGAGCTGATCCCGAACGGCTCGCGCCGCCCCGAGCTCGTCCGCGACTAGTCCCGCCGAAGCGCCGCTCGGCGCCTGATACGACGTCCAGCCTTCAGGGGATTAGACTCCAGCTCCATGCTGGCCGTGATCGGCGCGGGCGCCATGGGGACCGCTCTCGCCGTCCAACTCCACCGTGCCGGACGCGATCCGGTCGTCCTGGCGACCGATCACGACGCGGTCTTCGTCGAGGCGCATCGCGCGGGGCAGCCCCACCCCGGCATCGGCACTCCGTTCCCCCCCGTCGAGCTGCGCGACCACACGGAATGGAAGGAACCCCTCTCCAACGCCGAGGTGGTCGTCCTCGCCGTCTCGACGGCGGGCGTCGAGCACACGGTTCGTGACGCCGCCTCCGTCGCGTCGCCCGACGCCGTCTGGGCCGTCGCGACGAAGGGGTGGGAAGAGCAGACGCTGCGCTCGGCCGGCCGCCTCGTGGCCGACGTCCTCGAAGATCCGAAACGGGTCGTCGTCGTGGTCGGCCCGTCGCTCGCCTCAGAGATCGCGAACGGGGTCCCGACGGCGGTGGTGTGTGCGTCGGACGACCACCTCTCGGTTCGCAAGGTGGCGCAGCTCTTCGCGTCGCCGTTGTTCCGCACCTACGTCACCGACGACGTCGTCGGGGTCGAGGTCGGCGCGGCGCTCAAGAACGTGATCGCGATCGCCGTGGGGATGGCCGACGGGCTCGCGCCGCAGTACAGCGTCGACGCGATGACGAACACGACCGCGTTCCTGTTCTCCCGTGGTCTGGTCGAGATCGCCCGGCTCGCACGCGCGATGCGCGGGCGCATCGAGACCGTGCTCGGGCTCGCCGGCGCGGGCGATCTGTACGTCACGTGCCTCGGCGGCCGCAACGCGCGCTTCGGCCGTCTCGTGGGCGGCGGCATGTCGCCCGAGCAGGCGCTCGAGGAGATGCACACCACGGTGGAGGGCTACCACAACGCGCGGTCCGCGCTGGCGCTCGCGAAGAAGTACCGCCTGGACCTTCCGATCGTCCGCTCGGTGGCGTCGGTCCTGGCGGGGGAGTCAACGCCGCAAGCGGCGATCGAAGACATCCTCTCGGGCACCATCGAAGAAGAGTTCAATCCCTAGGAGCCGCCACGAGCGCGTCGGGGATCACCGGCAAGATCGCGG
>JBASRP010000518.1:0-6691 GCA_049273905.1 Actinomycetota bacterium | reverse complement strand
ACGTCGTCCCGGGCCCACGGACGACGCGCGCAAGGACCTCGTCTTCCTCGGCCGACCCGGCGCGCCGCCGCTGGTCGACGTCGTTCGTCCCGAGCACCGTGCGCGCGAACCGCGACAGCGCGTACGCGTCCTCGTCGGCGAGGTTCCCGCCCGACAGCGCGGCGGTCCGCTGGCCGGCGCGGCGCGCCGTGTGGATCGCCTCGACGACGACCTGCAGCGCCTCGGCCCAGGAGACGGCGACGAACTCCCCTTCCTTGCGGATCATCGGCTCGCTGATGCGCTCGGGCCGCTGTACGTACGCGTGGCCGAAGCGACCCTTGTCGCACATCCAGACCTCGTTGACCTCCGCGTTGTCGGCGGCGAGCACGCGAACGATCTGGTCGCGGCGGCTCTGCACCTCGGTATTGCAGCCGGAGGCGCACAGCGTGCAGACGCTCCGCTGCGTTGCCATGTCGAACGGCCGCGCTTTGAACCGGAACTTCGCGCTGGTCAGCGCGCCGACCGGACAGATCTGGATCACGTTGCCGCTGAAAACGCTTTCGTAGGGCTCGTCCTCGAAGATCGCGACCTGCTCCAAAGCTCCGCGCTCGAACAGCTCGATGAACGGATCGCCCGAGATCTCGTTCGCGAATCGCGTGCATCGCGCGCATAGCACGCAGCGCTCACGATCGAGGTACACGAGCGGCGAGATCGCCACCGGCTTCGCGAAGCGGCGCTTCTCGTCGATGAAGCGGCTCCCGCCGGGCCCGTACGCAAGCGCTTGGTCCTGCAGCGGGCACTCACCGCCCTTGTCGCACATAGGGCAGTCGAGTGGGTGGTTGATCAGGAGCAGCTCGAGGACGCCTTCCTGCGCGTCCTTCGCCATCTCCGACGACCACTGCGTTTTGACGACCATGCCATCGGCGACCGGCGTCGTGCACGCGGTGAGTGGCTTGCGCTGTCCCTCGACCTCGACGAGGCACTGGCGGCAGGCGCCGAGCGGCGCCAGGTACGGGTGGTCGCAGAAGCGCGGGATGTAGATGTCGCGGTGCTCGGCAGCGCGGATGATGAGCGTGCCGGCGGCGACGGTGACCTCCTCCCCGTCGATCGTCAGCGTGACCATCTTCTGCTCAGCGGCCAAACGGGCACCCCTTGTTCTTGATGTGGGCCTTGTACTCGTCGCGCCAAAGCTTCACCGTCGATGTCACCGGCGCCGTCGCGAAATCGCCGAGCGCGCAGAACGAGCGGCCGCCGATGTTGCCGGCGACGTCGACCATGATGTCGAGATCCTCTTCGCGCCCCTGGCCTTCCTCGAACCGGTGCAGCGTCTTCTCGAGCCAGTAGGTGCCTTCGCGGCATGGCGTGCACTTGCCGCAGGACTCGTGCGCGTAGAAGCGCGTGTAGCGCAGCGCGGCGCGGACCATGCAGGCGTCCTCGGCGAAGACGATCATCGCGCCGGTCCCGAGGAGCGAGCCGGCGGCCATCACCGATTCCCAATCCATGTTGGTATCAAGCTTGTCCGGCCCGAAGAACGGCGTCGACGACGCGCCGCCGGGCGTGAACGCCTTCAGCGCCTTGCCGCCCTTCACGCCGCCGGCGAAGCCTTCGATCAGGTCGCGCGCCGGCATCGAGAACGGAACCTCGTAGTTGCCCGGCCGCTCGACGTCGCCGGAAACGCAGAAGATCTTGGTGCCCGGCGATTTCTCGGTGCCGAAGCCGCGGAACCACTCCGCTCCGTTCGTGATGATGTGCGGCACGCACGCGAACGTCTCGACGTTGTTCACGACGGTCGGCTTGGCGTAGAGCCCGTGGGTCGCCGGGAACGGCGGCCGCAGGCGAGGCTGCCCGCGCCGGCCCTCGAGCGACTCGAGCAAGGCCGTCTCCTCGCCGCAGATGTACGCGCCGGCGCCGCGCTGGATGATGAAGTCGAGATCGAAGTCCGAGCCGAGGATGTTCTTGCCGAGGTAGCCCTTCTCGTACGCCTCGGCCGCCGCGCGTTCCAGGACCCGCGCGGCGTACGCGAACTCACCGCGGACGTAGATGTACATCTCGTTGCAGCCGATCGCGTAGGCGCCGATCGCCATCCCCTCGATCAACTGATGCGGGTCGCGTTCCATGAGCTCGCGATCTTTGAACGTGCCCGGCTCGCCCTCGTCCGCGTTGCACACGATGTACGAGGGCCGCACATCCTTCGGGATGAAGCTCCACTTCTGCCCCGTCGGGAAACCGGCGCCGCCGCGGCCGCGTAAACCGGCCGCCTTGACCGTCTCGATGACGTCGTCGGGGCTCATCGACAGCGCCTTCTTCAAGCCCTGGTACGCGCCGTTCTGCAGCGCGCCATCGAGCGAGTCCCCGGACCCGTAGCGCGCGGTGATGACCTTGGTCTCTTGGAGCGTCGTGGTCTCGGGCGTCATCGCGGCGCCTCCACACCCGACATGCGGCGGTTGACCCCGGCGAAGTCTTGCGGCGCCTCGCCGCGCGCGGCCGGCGGCGGCTCGCCGCCGTCGCGCAGCGTCTGAACGATCGCCGCCATCTGCTCGGCGTCGATGCGTTCGTAGTTCTCGTAGTTCACAGAAACTACCGGCGCGCCGTCGCACGCGCAGAGGCACTCGACCTCTTCGAGCGACACAAAGCCGTCGCCGGTCGTGCCGCCGCACGAGATGCCACAGTCGGCCTCGAGGCGCGCCTTGATCTCGTTCGCCCCGGCGAGCGTGCACGACGGCTGCGTGCAGATCGACACCAGCCACTTCCCCTGCGGGTGGCGCTTGAACATCGTGTAGAAGGTCGAGACCGCGGCGACCTCGGCGCGCGTGAGGTTCAGTAGGCCGGCGATCTCGCCCATGGCCTCGCTCGACACGTAGCCGTGCTCCGACTGCGCGAGGTACAACAGCGGCAGCAGGGCACTCCGCGCGCGCCCCGCCGGATAGCGCGCCATCAGCGTCCTCGCGGCGGCGTGGAATTCCGCGGACAGCGGCGCCGTCGCCTGCCCGTTGCGTTCGGTCATCGGTCCACCCCGCCCATGACGGGATCGACGCTCGCGATGCCGGCGACGACGTCGGCCACCAGGCCGCCCTGCACGATCGTGGGAACCGACTGGAGGTTCACGAAGCTGGGGTCGCGCACGTGCACGCGCCAGGGCTTCGTCCCGCCGAGGGACACGATGTGATAGCCGAGCTCGCCGCGCGGCGATTCGATCGGCACGTACACCTCGCCGGCCGGAACCTTGAAGCCTTCCGTGACGAGCTTGAAGTGGTGGATCAGCGCCTCCATCGACTCGCCCATGATCTTGCGGATGTAGTCGGGCGAGTTGCCGAGCCCGTCGGGGCCGAGCTGAAGCTGCGCCGGCCACGCGATCTTCGGGTCCTCGACCATCACGCGACCCGAGGGCAGCTGATCCGCCGCCTGGCGTGCGATCTTGATCGATTCCTTCATCTCGGCGATGCGCACGACGTAGCGCGCGAAGCAATCGCAGGCGTCGTGGGTGGGCACGTCGAACTCGTAGCGCTCGTACCCCGAGTACGGCTCGACCTTGCGCAGATCGTGGGCGAGGCCCGTCGCCCGCAACATGGGACCGGTCACGCCGAGCCCGATCGCCTGCTCCCTCGTGATCGGCGCGATGCCCTTGTTGCGATCGAGCCAGACGGGGTTCTCGGAGAGCAGGCTCTCGTAGTCGGCGAGCTGCTTGGGGAAGAAGTCACAGAACGCACGCACCTTGTCGAGCGCGTCGTCGGGCAGATCCTGGATAACGCCACCCGGACGGATGTACGCGTGATTCATGCGCAGCCCGGTGATGAGCTCGAAGAGATCGAGGATCGTCTCGCGCTCGCGGAAGCCGTACAGCATCATCGAAAGAGCGCCGAGCTCCATCCCGCCGGTGGCCAGCCAGACGAGGTGCGACGAGATCCGGTTGAGCTCGGCCAGCATCACGCGGATCGCCTGCGCGCGCGGCGGCGCCTCGATCCCGAGCAGCTTCTCGACGGCCAGGCAGTACGCGAGCTCGTTGTGGAAGGGCGCGAGGTAGTCCATGCGCGTTACGAACGTAACGCCCTGCGTCCACGAGCGAACCTCGGTGTTCTTCTCGATACCGGTGTGCAGGTACCCGATGACGGGCGTACACGCGACGACGGTCTCGCCGTCGAGCTCGAGCACCAACCGCAGCACGCCGTGCGTCGAAGGGTGCTGCGGCCCCATGTTGATGATCATCGTCTCGTCTTCAGGCGCGGCGACGACCTGATCCCAGTCCTGCCCGCCGAGGTGGAGCTCGCGCGTGCTCACGCGATCCTCCCGGGGTATCCGGTTGTGGTCGTCGGCTGGCGCCGCACGTCGGGCGGCGGAACGGACGCGCCCTTGAACTCGACCCGCGTTCCGCCGAGCGGATAGTCCTTGCGGTGCGGGTGGCCCTCCCAGTCGTCCGGCATCAGAATGCGGCGCAGGTCCGGGTGCCCGGCGAACGTGATGCCGAAGAAGTCGTACACCTCGCGCTCGTGCCAGTTCGCGGTCGGCCAGACACCGCTCACGGTCGGAACGCGTGCGTCGTCTTCCGGCACGAACACGCGTAACCGCAACCGCACGCGCCGCGACAGCGAGGTCACGTGGTACGCGACGAGGAACCGGTCCTCCGGCGGCGCGACCCCCAGATAGTCGACGCCCGACAGATCGGCCAGCATCTCGAAACCCTGTTCGTCCCGGAGGTAGGCGCCGACCTCGGCGATCCGGTCGCGCCCGACACGGAGCGACACCTCGTCGAACGCCTCCTCGGGCTCGGCTATGTGATCGGGAAAACGTTCACGAAGTCCGGCGCAGACGCTGCTCAGGGTGTCGTTCACGTCCGTCTACCTCTTGACCAGCGGCTCGTTGCGGATCTTCTCGTGGAGCTTCACGATCGCGTCCATCAGCTGCTCGGGGCGCGGCGGGCACCCCGGCACGTATTCGTCCACCGGGACGATCTGGTCGACGCCCTGCACGATCGCGTAGTTGTTGAACATCCCGCCGCACGACGCGCAGGCGCCCATCGAGATGACCCACTTCGGCTCGGGCATCTGGTCGTAGATCTGCCGGAGCACCGGCGCCATCTTCTGCGACACCCGCCCGGCGACGATCATCAGATCGGCCTGGCGCGGCGACGCGCGGAAAACCTCCATGCCGAAGCGCGCGAGGTCGTGGTGCGCGGCGCCGGTCGCCATCATCTCGATCGCGCAGCACGCCAGCCCGAACGTCGCCGGCCACAGCGACCCGGTGCGCGCCCACTGGACGAACTTGTGAACGGTGGTCAGGAGGATGCCGCTCGGGAGCTTCTCTTCGATGCCCACTCAGGCTCCGACCTTCTCGCGCTCGAAGGGCGGCGGCGCGCCGACGCCACGCTCGCCGGGACCGAGCAGGCGCTCGCGCATGATGCGCTGCCGCACGATGCGGTCGAACGCGCGCACCTCTTCCTCCCAGTCGAGGCCGCCGCGCTTCCAGATGTACACGTACGCGACGAGCAACAGCCCGACGAACACGGCCATCTCGGCGAGACCGAAGAGACGCAGCTCTCGGAAGATGACGGCCCAGGGATAGAAGAAGACGATCTCGACGTCGAAGATGATGAAGAGCATCGCGATCAGATAGAACTTCACCGGGAAGCGCTCGTTCGGCAGACGTTCCGGCGTGATCCCGCACTCGTACGGCGCCGACTTCGCCGCCGACGGTTTGCTCGGCCCCACCTTCGACGCGACGTAGATGGACGCCACGGCGAACAACGTGGACAGCCCGAACAGCATCACGATGGGCAGGTAATCAGCGAGCACGCGACTCCCCCAGCTTCCTGCGGATGGGCGATCCCGCGACGGCGGCCTCACGATAGGAACTGCGCGGATACTCCTGCAAACCGCAGTTGTTCACGAGCGCACCAGCCGCCGGGCCGCTCATCCCTTTACCGCCCACCGAACGGTCGGGGCGATCCGGGCCAGGCCGTTGATGATCCGGTCGTACGCGTCGCCGTCCCGCGGGTCCGTCAGGTTCCCGAGGATCCGGAACGCGAACTGCATCAGGATCCGGTTGGGCAAGGCGTACTTGGTCAGCGCACCCATCACGCCGTCCTTCCCGAGGAGGCGCGTGAACACGCGGCCCATGATGAAGTACCCCTCGTAGGCCTCGTCGAGCCGGTCGAGGTAGCTGCGTAACGCGCGCGGATCGCCGCCGTCCAGGGTGTCCCCGGCCGCGGCGGCCGCCATCTTGGCCGTTTCCATCGCGTACGCGATCCCCTCGCCGTTGAACGGGTTCACGACGCCGGCCGCGTCGCCGATCACGAGCAGGCCGGGTTTCGCGATCGGCGCACGGTTGAACCCCATGGGAAGCGGACCGCTGCGGGGCTCCCCGACCTGGGTGTCTTTCGAGAATCCCCACTCCGGATCCAACGCCGTCGCCCATTCCTCGACGAGCTTCCGGTAGTCGTACTGCTGGAAGTACTTGCTCGTAGAAAGCAATCCGAGCCCGACGTTCACAGTCCCGTCCGGCAGCGGGAAGATCCACCCGTACCCCGGCAGCAGCTGGTCGCCGCGCCACAGCTCGAGGAAGCTCTCGAAGTAGTCGAGCTCTGTCGCCTTTGGGCTCTGGTAGTAGGTCCGGGCGGCCACGCCCATCGGCCGGTTCTCGAGCCGGTGTCCGCCGAGCGTCATCGCGAAGCGGCTCGACGCGCCGTCCGCCGCGATCACGACCGGCGCGTCGACGCGAG
>JBASRP010000512.1:0-29045 GCA_049273905.1 Actinomycetota bacterium | reverse complement strand
CGACGGCCTCGACCACTTCCGGCGTGAGAACCATCGTCGCGACCTCACCGGTGTGCCCGCCGGCCTCGGTGCCTTGCGCGACGATGATGTCGACGCCGACCTCCTTCTGGCGCAGCGCTTGGTCGGTGCGCCCCACGAGCGCGGCCACCGGCACTCCCCTGCTGTGCGCTTCCTCGACGACGTCCGGCGGCGGCGGCCCCAGGGCATTCACGAGGAGCGAGATCGGATGCTTGAAGGAGACGTCGAGCTGCGGCCGCGCCGTCGCGTCTGTCCATCCGAGAAGGGACTGCGGCGGAGGATCGTCGGCCGGCAGCTTCGGGACGTGGTAGCGATCGAGGACCTCCTCGACGTACTGCTTGTGGCGTTCGGGGATCTGCTTCTGGAGCTCCTCGACGATCGTCGCGGCGTCGAGGTTCGCGCCCTCGTACTTCGCCGGCATCACCACGTCGACGCCGTAGGGCTTGCCCCCCACGTGCTCGTCGATCCAGTTGAGCTCGACCTCGAGCTGGTCGGGCGTGAACGCCAGCGCGCCGAGCACGCCCATCCCGCCGGCCTTGCTGACGGCGGCGACGACATCGCGGCAATGGCTGAACGCGAAGATCGGAAATTCGATGCCGAGCTGGTCGCAGACACGTGTGTGCATCAGGACGTCCTTTCTGATCTTTCGATCGCGATCTGTTTCGCCCACGGATAATCGGGCTTGCCGCTCGGCTGGCGGCGAACTTCGTCCACGAGATGAAGCTCGCGCGGCACCTTGTAGCCGGCCACCTTCGTGCGCGCGTGCTCGGTCATCTCGTCGAGCGTCAGCGCGGCGCCGGGCCGCATCTGCACGACGGCGGCGACGCGTTCGCCCCACCGCTCGTCCGGCACGCCGACGACGACCGCGTCGTAGACGGCCGGGTGCGCCTTCAACGCCATCTCGACCTCTTCGGGGTAGATCTTCTCGCCGCCGGAGTTGATGCAGACGGCGCCGCGCCCGAACACGATGATCGTTCCGTCGGCGTCCACCGTCGCGAGGTCGCCGGGCATCACCCAGCGCTTGCCCTCGACGTGGACGAAGGTGCGCTCCGTCTTCTCGGGGTCCTTGTGGTACAGCAGCGGGATCCGGCCTGTGAGGGCGAGCTTGCCCACGACGCCGGAGCCCGCTTTCACGCGCTTCATGTCGTCGTCGAACACCGCGCTGCGGTCGTTCATGCGGAACCGCAGGCCGGTCTCGGGCTTGGGGACGTCTTGCGCTTCCATCCCCTGGTTGCCGGTCTCGGTCGAGCCGAAGTTCTCGCCGATGAAGACGTTCGGCAGCAGAGAGCGCAGCTGGTCCTTGATCGAGGTCGACAGCAGCGCGCCGGACGAGCCGACGTAGACGAGCGAGGTCAGGTCGTACGCGTCCGCGTTCTGCGCTAGGTGCTCGACGAGCGGCCGGGCCATCGCGTCGCCGACGACGAACATCGTGTTGACGCGTTCTTGACCGATCGTGCGCCAGATCCCCTCGGGATCGAATCGCGGCGCGACCACGACCTTGTCGCCCCAGTTCAGCCCGATGAAGAGCCCAAGCTGTCCCGCGCCGTGGATCAACGGCGCCATCACGAACTGCACGATCTGCGGATCGCGCGCCTTCGCGTTGGGGCCGAGCTGCTCCGGACTCGATATCGGCTCCATCTGGGGGTTCCCGCCGCCCAGGCAGGTGAAGAAGAAATCTTCCTGGCGCCAGACGACGCCCTTGGGGAAACCGGTCGTCCCTCCCGTGTAGATGATGAACCGGTCGTCGGAGGAACGCGCCGGGAAGTCGCGGTCCGCGGACGCTGCACCGACGACGTCCTCGAACGCGACCGAGCCGAGACCGGAGACGTCCGCGTCGCTGCCGTCCTCCACCGCGATCAGGTGCCGCACAAGCGGCAGGTCTGCGCGGATCGCCTCCAGACGAGGCGCGAACTGCCGGCCGTGGAGCAGCGCGACGATGTCGGCGTCGTCGAGCAGATAGCGGAGCTCTTCCTCGACGTACCGGAAGTTGACGTTGATCGGGACGGCACGAACCTTCAGGCAGGCGACCAGCGCCTCGATGTACTCGATGCCGTTCTGCAGGTACATCCCGATGTGCTCGCCGGGCCGGATCCCGGCCGACTGCAGGTGATGCGCGAGACGGTTCGCACGCGCATCGAGCTCCGCGTACGTCCGGCGCGCGTCGCCGCACACGACGGCGGTGCGTTCGGGGACCGAGTCGACGACGGACTCGAACAGGTCCGCGAGGTTATAGGTCGTCACGCGGATAAGTAGAACACGTTCTAGTCTGAGCGCGCAAGCGCTCCGGCGTTACTGCGCCGGCGGCGCGAAGAACTCGAGCTGGATGTTGTCCGGATCGCGAAAAGCGAGACCCGAGCCGTAGGAGGCCTCCACGATCTTGCCGTGCTCGATGCCCAGCTCGTCGAGGTGTTTCGCCCACGCCTCGAGAACGTCCCGGCTCGACACCAGGAAGCCGATGTGGTCGAGGCCGGGCGTTAGCTCGTCGAACCTTCCCGGCTTGAAAACGCCTTTCGGGAAGGTGTGGAAAGCGAAGAGCTGCCCGTTGGGCTGCACCCAGATCGTGTGCCGGAAGGGCCCGGTGTCTTCGTCCAAGTCCGGCGCGCGGTCGAAGAGTTTCGTGTACCAGGCGAGACTCACGTCGTAGTCGCTCACGGTCACAGCGACATGGGCGATGTCCGGGATCGTCGTCATGGTTCTCCCTTCGGTGTTGGACGTTGTTGTACCCAGGACCGACTCGCTAGACCTTATCGCGCCTCAGGAGACCGAAAGAGGTTCGCAGATCTTGCAGGGCTCCAGGCCCGCACCGTCCGGCGTCACCTCGTGCAGGTCTTCCCGCCCGGCGACGACGACGCAGTCGGGCCGGTGGAACATCGTGCCCTTCTCGGTCGCGACGAATCCACCGTTCGAGCTCGCCTGCCGCTTGCCGGCCGACGCGATGACGCGATCGGCAAGAAGATCGCGGATCTCGGACAGCGCCTCGCGCGTCTGGTCGGCCTGGCGGCGCGTCTCCTGCATCTGACGCGTGATCCAGTACGCGAAGTAGAACAGGCCGCCGACGACGGCGAGCGCGAGCCCCAGCACGCCGCCGGAGATCAGATACGGAACCTGCTCGAAGACGTACGGCGTGTGCGATGCCCCGTACCAGCCGAGGACGATCACCGGCACGCCGATGATGATGAGCCCCGCGCCGACGATCATCAGCCAGCGCTCCATCGAGGGACCGCCGCCTTTGGAGCGGAGACGCGACACGGAGCTGCGCAAGCGCTCGGAGCGCTCGCGTCCGGAACCGTTCTCGCTCATTCCTCCCCCATCAGACAGCGGACGGACGGCGCGGCCGACGTGACCCGATCCGCGAACAACCGTAGACGGGTCGCTCCCGCGATCGCCACCGCGAGCGCCACGAGCAGATAGCCGAGCGGCACGCCAACGACGCCGACCGGCTTGGAGCCGAGGGTCTGGATCCCGCCGGGCCCGCCGGTGCCGCCGGGCGTGCCCGGGAAGCCGCCGAAGTCTCCGCCCAGCGGCGGCGTCGAGACCAGCGGCGGTGTGGTGATCGGCGGGATCTCGATCGCGGGCAGCGCGGGAGCGGCGGCCGCCGACACGGCGACGGAGCCGAACACGAAGTCGAGGGTCTGGTCGCCCTGGAAGAAACTCGCGAGGAAGCCGGCGACCGTCGGCGACAGAACGCCGTTCTCACCGAAGATCGGCTTGAGGAGCGGGCTCCCCGTCGGGTTCTTCAGGAGGGTGCGGATGTCCGCCGGGAAGTTCTCGTTCTCGAGCAGCGTGTTCATCCCGTACGCGTCGAGGTGGAGCGTGAGCCCGGCGAGCGAGCGCGACGCGGCCGCTCCGTCGATCGTGCTGATCGGTTCGCCGATCTTGATCGTGAGGCCCTGCGGTTCGAGGTACTGCTTCACCGCGTCGGTCAGCGCCTTGAGCGGGTCTTGGTCCTGCTTGCCGTTCGGGTACGTCACATGCAGCCCGGTCTTGTCGAGCGTGACGTTCAGCTGATCCGCGCCGGTCTGGTCCTTGATCACCATGCCGGCGATCCGCAGCGAGCCTTCCGTCTTCCCGGCGACGCCGTCGCTCGTCGCGGTCGCCGTCGCGATGAGCGAACGGATCTGCACGAAGCCGAAGATGTCGAGATCGGTGATCTTCGTGATCGTCGAGGAGACCACTTGGCCCTTCTCGACGAGCGACGTCGAGTGCGACGAGATCGTGCCGAAGTTGATGAGACCCGCGCCGGCACCGCCGGTCTGGGACGAGCCTTCGGCGCGATCCTCGAGCGCCAGCCCGGTCATGCGAACGCCGGCGCCGACGTCCTTCTCGTCCTGGCTCTTGTTCGACGGATAGAAAGCCTCGGCGCGAACGGGATAGCCGGCGCTGCCGGCGGTCGCGTTCGCGCCTTGCTCTTTCAGCTGCTGAAGGACGGGATCGAGTTCCTTGATCTGCGTCGGGTTGAAGATGACGGTGTCGAAGAGGAGGTTCGGCGGTGCGTTGCCGATCACGTCGCCCGGCCAGAGCACGCTGCCGATCCCGTGCGACGATGGCCCCGCGTCGAGGTCGGCCTTGCTGTAAACCTTGCGGAGCTCGAACGTCGGATCGGTCGGGACGCCGAACGACGGCTGGTTATAGAGGAACGAGATCGCGGCGCCCGTCGCGCCGACGGAGTAGCCGAACAGGTCGGCCTCTTCGCCGCGCGCGGCGAAGCCGCCGGGGATGGCGATGATCGCGAGTGTCAGCGCCGCGACCGCTGCGATCCGCCGGATGCGCATCAGCCCGCCTTCCCGAGGTACGCCGACTGGAGCTCCTCTTCGATGTCGGCCGGCTGGCCGAACGTGCGGATCTTGCCCTGCGCCATGACGGCCGCGTAGTCGGCGACCTTCAACGCGGTCTGCGCGAACTGCTCGACGACGAGGATCGCGACGCCCGACGCGGCGATCTGCGCGACGAGCTCGTAGAGCTCGGCGACGATCAAGGGCGCGAGGCCCATCGAGATCTCATCGAGCGTCAGCAGCGCGGGATCGGTCGCGACGGCGCGCGCGAGCGCGAGCATCTGCTGTTCGCCGCCCGACATCGTCCCGGCGACCTGATGCCGCCGTTGCTTGAGCTTCGGGAACTGCACGTAGGTGCGCTCTTCCACGCTCTTCTGCGCGACGCCGCCGTACGTGACCATGCGGAGGTTCTCGAGAACGGTCAGGTTCGGGAAGATGCCGCGCCCTTCGGGGATCGAGCACACGCCGGCGCGCGCGAGCGCGTCGGGGGAAACGCCGTTGCAATGTTTGCCGGCGATGTGAACGCAGCCGTACGTCGGACGGAGCTGGCCGCTCGCGACGCGAAGCGTCGTGGTCTTCCCTGCGCCGTTCGGACCGAGCAACGCGACGACACTGCGCTCGGGCACGACGAGGCTGACGCCCTTCAGGACTTCGATCCGTCCATAGGCGGCGCGGACCTCACGCAATTCAAGAACAGGTGTCGTCAGCGTGACCGCCTCGTTCCTTTATGCCGCATCGTCCTCACCCGTCGAACCCAAGTACGCCGCCTGGACCGCCTGGTCCTTCTGGATCTCCTTGGGCGTCCCTGCTGCGATCTTACGGCCGAAATCGAGCACGTGGATACGGTCGCACACATCCATAACGAGCTCCACGTCGTGTTCGACCAAAAGGATGCCCAAACCTTCCGCCGTCAGACTGCGTAGCAATGAGGCGAAGAACACCGTTTCGTCCTCGGACAAACCGGAAGAAGGTTCGTCGAGAAGCAACATCTTCGGCGCCGTGGCAAGCGCGCGGGCCAGCTCGACCGTCCTCGCGAGCCCGGTCGGCATCGTGTCGACGCGGTGGTCGGCGACCCGGTTCAGGTCGCAGCGCTTCAGGGCCTCGTCCGTCACTTTGAAAGCATCGATCTTCTCCGAAGACCACCGGCCGCGGATCTCGGCGGCGACGAGGATGTTCTCGCGGGCGGTGAGCGAGCCGAAGACCTCGAGGCGCTGGAACGTGCGCGCGATACCGAGGCGCGCGCGCTCGTGCGTCTTGAGTCCGGTGACCTCTTGGCCGTCGAACGTCACGCGTCCGCGCGTGGTCGGCTGCAAGCCGCAGATCACGTTGAACATCGTGGTCTTGCCGGCGCCGTTCGGTCCGATGAGACCGGTGATGCCGCCGGCGTCGACGTCGAGGTCGACGTCCGTGAGCGCTTGCAGCCCGCCGAACTGAACGCTGATGCCGTCAGCCTGCAGCAACAACGCCGGGCACCTCCTCCATCTCCATCTCGCTCTGTGGCATCCCTTCCGCCGGTCGAGGCGGCGCGGTGCGCCGGGGCGACATGGCGAGGACCTTACGGAGCTGCTCGGAGATCTGGAACGCGATCCCGTTCTGGTTCCGCCCGACCGTCACGGCGCCTATGCCGGTGAACAGGTACTGGTAGTCGGCAACCCACGCGATCGGCACCAGGCTCGGCAAGGCGTAGAGCATCCCTCCTATCAATGCTCCACTCACGGATGTGATGCCGCCGATAACGGCGAGGAGCAGTAACGGCAAGCTGTAGAGCATGAGGAAGTCTTGCGAGCCCGCGTCGGTCTTGAGGCCTCCCAGAAGGGCGCCTCCGATACCGGCCATGCCCGCGGCGATCATGAAGACCGCGAGCTTCGTCCGCGTCAGGCTGAGACCGAGGGTCGCGCACGCGATGGGACTGTCGCGCATCGCGGTCAGCACGCGGCCGAACGGCCCTCGCTTGATCCAGAGAACGAACATCCCGAAAAGAGCGAACACGATCGCAAGTAAGACGAAGTACGCCCGATCGCTATCGAACGAGACCCCGGGGAGATCGAGCCGTCCGACGGCCTTGGCGCCGCCGAACCCGAAGACGTGGTCGTTCTTGAAGAACATGTGCTCCATCAGAAGGGCGAACGCCATCGTGCTGAGCGCGAGATACAAGCCTTGTAGCCGGAGCGACGGGAGAGCGATGAGACCGCCGACGACGGCGGCAAGCGCACCGGCAGCCAGGATGCCGACGATCGAGCCATCGCCCCCCCACTGCGCCATGGCGAACGCACCCACGCCGGCGAACGAGATCTGACACAGCGACACCTGCCCTCCGTACCCCGTCAACAGCACGAGGGAAAGCATGATGATCCCATACGCGAGGCCCTGCCCGGCGCGGATCAGGTTGGCGGACGTGAGGAACAAAGACACGGCGCCGGCGGCCACCACGAGACCCGCGCCGCCGACGGCCGCTCGGGAAGAGCCCGGAACCCGTGGCATCACGGTTCCAACGAGACGGCCGGCGCGAAGCCGCTGCTCGGGTAACACCAGCAGGATGATGAAAAGGAAGAGCACCGGCAGCGCGGGTCGCAGTCCGATGAGCCAGCCGGACAGGTTGACGTAGGCGATCGTGTAAGACTCGATGAGGCCGAGCAGGATCGCGCCGGCGAACGTGAGCGGCAGACTTCGCAATCGTCCGAACATCGCCGCGGCGTAGCAGTTGACGACGAGCAAGGTTAGGACGATCACGTCCATCTGCAGGATCGGGGCGAGCAGGATGCCGGCGAGTGACGCCAGGGAGGCACCGATCGCCCACGCCAGCATGCTGACCCGCTCAGGACGAGCGCCGTTGAGCCCCATCAGGTTCGGATCGTCCACGACGGCGCGCATCGCGATGCCGGTGCGGGAGCGCTTCAGAAGGAGCCACAAGAACACGGCCAGCGCGGCCGCCGTGAGGAGCGTTGCCGCTTCGTGCCATGTGACGTTGACGCCGGCAACCTTGAGCTTGTGGGGATCGAAGAAGCCCGGCAGCCGGCGCGGGTCACGGGGATCCCAGATGTTCTGGGCCAGTCCGATGAGCGCAACCATCAGACCGACGGTGACGACGAGGGACGTCGCGACCGACGCATTCCGCAACCCGCGCACCAGGACTCGCTCGATCAGGGCTCCGAAGAGCGGCGCGATGATCAAGACCACGAGGATGAACGCGACCGGGGCCGGCCAGTTCTGGTTGATACGAAGTTCCCAGTAAGTGAACGCCATCAGCATCCCGATCGCGCCGTGCGCGATGTTGAAGATGCCCGACGTCGTGTAGGTCACCACGAGTCCGCTCGCCGCCACCGCGTAGACGGAGCCGGTGACGAGGCCGAAGATGCCGAAGCGGAGGATCTCCTCCATGGTCGCCCCTACGTGTTGACGATTCCGCCCTTGTTGCAGATGAAGTTGCTCGCCGGGTCCTTCCGGCGGAAACCGCCGTTCTGGATCTCGACGTACATGAAGCACGGAGACATGACCTTGTTACCGATGTCGTGCGCGGCGTGAAGACCGTTGCCATCCCACGAGTGCACGCCCTTGAGCGCACCGATCAAGCCTTTCCGCGTGAGTTTCGCTCCGATCTGCGTTGCGAGTTTCACGAAGAGCCGGCCGGCCGACCACGCGTAGAAGCCGAAGTAGTCGGGCTTCGCGCCCGGCGCCGTCCGGGTGAGCCACTGGATGTAGAGCTGCATCTCCTGGTTCGACGAGGCTTCCTCACTGATGGCCGTGTTCAGGAAGACCAGCGATCCGTTCGCGGGTGTGAATTGCTTGTTGTTCTGTGTGGTGAAACTCGGGCTGTACGCGACGGAGTCCCAATCGCGAACCTTCGGATACCAGTCCGCCTGGTCCATCGCCTGGAGGAGCTTCTGGATGCTCTGGTAGTTGGCGACCATGGTGACGTACTCGACCCCGGCGTCCTTCATCTTCTGGACGTAGACGCTGTAGTTCGGCTCGAGCACCTGGACTTCGTAGATGCGGCCGCTGAAATCGAAGCCGACACTCTCCCACGCCTTCACGCGCTGGAGCGCATTGGCCTTGGTAACGGCAGCGTTGAGATACACCATCGCCGCGTGCTTGATGACGTCGGGGTACTTCTCCTTGATGTAGTTCGCGGGTCCGATCGGGATCTTGTCGGGCCGCACGGGATAGATCGCATAAACGTTCGACGCTTTGGCGCGGGCACCGTTGACCGTGATCGCGGTCATGTCCGGGATCCCGCAGCTCTCCCCCGCGCTCGCTCCGCCGTTATCGAACGCCGACATCGACCCGACGAGCGCGAACGCGCTGTCACAGGCCTCTCGGACCGCAGATCCGTTCGCGGTCGAGTCCGCTTTCGTGTCGATCGGTTTGAAGTTCAGAGCGCGGCCGCAAACGCCGCCCTGGCTGTTCACCATCGAGGTGAACGCACGCATCGCCTGGTGCGTGGACTTGAAGAGTGCGGCCTGAACGCCGCTCACGTCGGAGGCCGTCGCGACGACGATCTGGTTCTTGGTGACGCCGGTGTCGCTCGCGGGGTTCGTCGCCGGGTTGCCGCACGCGGACGGCGCTGCCACGCCGGTTCCCGTTCCGGCGGCGGATCCGGTCGTGGTCGCGGAGCCCGTGGTCGCGCCGGTCGTCGACGTCTCGCCGGTCACGGAGCCGGTGGAGCTTCCGGTGGTCTCGGTGGATGCGCCGCCGCCGAGCGAACCGATGCCGGCGAGCTTCTGCTCACGCGTGAGGCGGGCACCGCAGGCGGCGAGCAAAACCATCAAACAAAGACTGATCGCCGCCGCGCGCGACTTCACATTGCCTCCCCAGCCCCGCCCTCACCGGAGGGACCGTCACATGGCTCCGAGCCTCACCCGAAGTGGTGAATGATTTATCAGTTTCGGCGAGTTTCGGCCCACGACCTGCTCGCGTCCGGTTCCGGTTCGCGAGGAAGTCCCAAAATCCGTTCGCCGATGATGTTCTTCAGAACCTCGGAGGTCCCCCCGCCGATCGTCAGCGCCGGAGAGAACACGAAACCGTTCGCCCACCAGGTCGGATCGGCGCCCAGCGGACCGACCTCTTTCAGAAGCCCCTCGGCCCCGGAGAGATCGCGCGCCAGACGGAAGATGTGCTGGCCGTGCGGGTCCGATAGCGCCTTCGCGACCGACGACTCGGGTCCCAGCTTCCCCGCGACGAGCGCCGCAACCATCCGCAAGCGGTAGACGCGGAGGATCTCGCCCTCCATATAGACCTGCGCGAGCCGCTGACGCATCACGGCGTCCGTCACTCCGCCGCGCTCGCGCACGAGGTTCACGAGGTCGACCGCGGTCGGGCCCCAGCCCCACTGCGCGCCGGCGCGCGCGAGCGTGACACGCTCGTTCTGGAGTGTCTCGCGCGCGAGCTCCCAGCCGCGGTTCTCGTCGCCGATGAGGTTCTCGGCCGGCACCTGCACGTCGGTGAAGAACACTTCGTTGAACATGTGCATGCCGGTCATCTCGACGATGGGCCGGATCTCGATACCGGGAGAGTGCATGTCGATGATGAAGTAGGAAAGGCCTTGGTGCTTCGGCGCGTCGGGGTTCGTGCGCGCGAGCAGGATGCCGAACTTCGCGATGTGTCCGAGTGACGTCCAGATCTTCTGTCCGTTGACGACGTAGTGGTCACCGTCGCGGATCGCGCGCGTCGACACGCCGGCGAGGTCGCTTCCGGCACCGGGCTCGCTGAAAAGCTGGCACCAGATGTCGTCGCCCGACAGCATCGGCGGGAGGTACTGCTTCTTCTGTTCCTCCGTGCCGCTCATCACGAGGATCGGCCCGCAGTGCCCGGTGCCGATCGGGTTGATGGGACGCTGCACCTTCGCCTTGCGGAGCTCGTCGTCGATGATCAGCTGCGACATCGGATCGGCGTCGCGACCCCACGGCTTCGGCCAGTGCGGGACCACCAAGCCGGCGTCGGCGAGGTCCCTCCCGGTCGGCTCGGGGTGGGCTTTCAGCCAGTCGCGGATCTCTGTGCGGCGGGGGTCGTCATCGGGCGGGAGCTCGAAATCCATGGGCGGACGATACCCCTCGGTCCCAAAAAATTGCAACACGTTCTACTATCCTTGTACCGTGGCACGGATGGAGCCGGGAGCCGATGGGAGCCGCGTTCTGACCGAGCGTCAGGCCGAGCGCCGGGCGCGCGTGGTGAAGGCCGCGATCGCGCTGGCGAACTCCGGCGGGTACGACGCGGTTCAGATGCGCGACGTCGCCTCCAAAGCGCGGGTCGCCCTCGGCACTCTCTATAGGTACTTCTCGTCCAAGGATCATCTGCTGGTGTCATGCCTCGCGCAGTGGACGCGTGAGTTCCAGCAGCGGATGGCGCTCAAGCCTCCGATCGGCGGGACGCCGGCCGATCGCGTGGTCGACATCCTGCGGCGCGCGGCGACGGCGCTCGAGCGCTCCCCCAACCTCATGGCGGCGTTCGTCAGCGGACTCACGTCGATCTCGGCCGACGACGCCGCGGGGATGGAAGAGGTCACGGTCGTTTACTCACAGCTCGTCGAGTTCATCACCGACGCGATGCACGACGGCGAGCGGCCTGAGGCCGAGGCTGTCATCCGCGTGATCGGCGAGGTCTGGCTGGCGACGCTGATCGCGCGCGTCCGCGGCTGGTCGCAGGCCGGGCAGATGGGCGACGACCTCGAGGCCGCGGTCCGGTTGCTGTTGAACGAAGACGCCGTCTCCGGACGGCGGCTGGCGCGGGCACGCGCGTAGGCGCGGCTCGACACCGAAAGGAGTCATCAGATGCGCGAACCGGTGATCGTCGAAGCGGTCCGCACCCCGATCGGGAAGCGCAACGGACAGCTCTCGACCGTGCACGCGGCCGATCTGCTCGGCGCCGCCCTGGTCGAGGTCGTCAAGCGCGCGGGCATCGAGGCGTCCGACGTCGGCCAGGTGATCGGCGGCTGCGTAACCCAAGCCGGCGAGCAGGCCTGCAACGTCGCGCGCAACGCGTGGCTCGGGCAGGGTCTCCCGTACGAGGTCGCGGCGACCACGGTCGACACGCAGTGCGGATCGTCGCAGCAGGCGAACCATCTGATCGAGGGTCTGATCCACGCGGGCTCCATCGACGCCGGCGTCGCCTGCGGGGTCGAGGCGATGAGTCGCGTCGGACTCGGCGCCAACGTGATCAACGGGCCCGGCTACTTCGAGCCGCCCGGCTGGCCGTGGGACACGCCGAACCAGTTCCAAGCCGCGGAGCGCATCGCGCAGAAGCGCGGCATCACGCGTGAGGACGTCGACGCGTGGGGACTGCTGTCGCAGCAGAAGGCTGCGGTCGCGTGGGACGAGGGACGCTTCACGCGCGAGGTCATGTCGATCGACGCACCGGTCCCTGGAGCAGAGAACGGCGAGCGCACCGTGGTCGCTCGCGACGGCGGACTTCGCGAGACGACGCTCGAAGGTCTCGGGAAGCTGAGGCCCGTCCTCGACGACGGCATCCATACCGCAGGCAACTCGTCGCAGATCTCGGACGGCGCTGCCGCCGTGCTCTGGATGGACAAGGCGAAGGCGGACGCCCTCGGCCTGAAGCCGCGCGCGCGCATCGTCGCGCAGACGGTGGTCGGCAGCGACCCCTACTTCTTGCTCGACGGACCGGTGGATGCGACGCGCGCCGTGCTGGCCAAAGCCGGGATGTCGCTGAAGGACATCGACATCGTCGAGATCAACGAGGCGTTCGCCTCGGTCGTGCTGTCGTGGGCGTCGGTGCACGAGCCCGAACGCGACAAGGTGAACGTGAACGGCGGCGCGATCGCGCTCGGGCACCCGGTCGGCGCGACCGGATCGCGGCTTATCACCACCGCGCTGCACGAGCTCGAGCGTCGCGACGCTCAGTTCGCGCTGATCACGATGTGTTGCGGCGGCGCGCTCGGAACGGGCACCATTCTCGAACGGCTGTAGATCGATCAAGGGGGACCACTGTGCTTGACGGCAAGGTAGCCATCGTCACCGGAGCCGGTCGCGGACTCGGCCGCGCCGAATCGCTGGAGCTTGCGCGGCAGGGCGCACGCGTCGTCGTGAACGACCTCGGCGGCACCGTCGACGGAAAGCCGACCGACGAACATCCCGCGCAGCAGGTCGTGGAAGAGATCAAGGCCGCCGGCGGCGAGGCCGTCGCGCACAACGGCGACGTCACCGACTTCGCGCAGGCGAAGGAGATGGTCGACCTCGCGATCTCAACCTTCGGCTCGCTCGACATCCTGGTGAACAACGCCGGGATCCTCCGCGACCGCATGATCTTCAACATGAGCGAGGAGGAGTGGGACTCGGTGGTCAAGGTCCACATGAAGGGCCACTTCTCCCCCACCCAGCATGCGTGCGTGTACTGGCGCCAGAAGGCGAAGGACGCCGGCGGCTCGACGTACGGCCGCGTCATCAACACGTCGTCCGAGGCGTTCCTGATGGGCTCGCCGGGGCAGCCGAACTACGCCGCCGCCAAGGGCGGCATCGTCGGCCTCGCGATGTCCGTCGCGCAGTCGATGGGCAAGTACGGCGTGACCTCGAACGCGATCTGCCCGCGCGCACGGACCCGCATGACCGAGGAGCTCTTCGACATGGACGCGACGGTCTTCGCGCCGGAGAACGTGGCGCCGCTCGTCGCGTACCTCGCGTCGCCGGCCGCCGAGCGCGTGAGCGGCCAGGTCTTCATCGTCTACGGCGGGGACGTTCAGGTCGTGGCCGGCCCGACGATCGCCGAGGTGTTCCACACCGACGCCGGACGCTGGACGGTCGACGGCCTCGCCGACGCGATGGGCCCCTGGTACGAGAAGCGCGAACCGGTGCTCGACGGATTCGTCATCAAGATGGGATAGGACGCATGCCTCTCGGCGTGTCCCGGCTTCTGATCGACGGGAAGCTCGTCGAGGCGTCGAACGGCGCGACGTTCGACAACATCAACCCCGCGACCGAAGAGGTCATCGGCGTCACCGCCGACGCGACGGTCGAGGACGCCGCCGCGGCCGCCGTCGGGGCGCGCCGCGCCTTCGAAGAGTCGTCGTGGGCGACGGATCCCGCGTTCCGCGCGCGCTGCCTGCGTCAGCTGCAGGCCGCGATGATGGAGAATCAGCAGGAGTTCGTCGACGCGCTCACCGCCGAGGCGGGCTCGCCGGCGCTCCTCGCGTCCTTCATCCAGTTCAAGCTGCCGGTCGACTGGCTCGACTACTGGGCAACGATGGCGGAGACGTACCCCTACGAGCGCCAGCTCCCGGTATCCGAGGTCTTCGGCGGGAAGCACCGCGGCGTCGAGATGCGCGAGCCCGTCGGCGTCGTCACGGCGATCACGCCGTTCAACTACCCGATCTTCGTGAACCTGGGGAAAGTCGGCCCGGCGCTGGCGGCCGGGAACGCCGTCATCCTGAAACCCTCACCGGAAACGCCGTGGTGCGCCACGATCATGGGGCGCGTCGTCGCCGAGCAGACGGACATCCCGCCGGGGATCTTCAGCGTCGTCGCATCCTCGCGCGTCGACACGGCCGAAGCTCTGGTCAAGCATCCCGACGTCGACATGGTGTCGTTCACCGGCTCGACGGTCGTTGGCCGGCGGATCATGGAAGCGTGTTCCGAGCGCGCGAAGAAGTGCCTGCTCGAGCTCGGCGGCAAGTCGGCAAACATCATCCTCGACGACCTGGAGGACGCCGACCTCGAACGCGCCGTGGCGATGGGCGGCGGCTGGGTGTGCACGCACTCCGGACAAGGCTGCGCGATGTACACGCGTCTCCTGCTCCCACGCTCCCGGTACGACGCGTGGGTCGACGTGATCAAGCGGTACTTCGAGGGCGCGCAGGAGCGCGTCGGCGATCCCGCCCAAGCGGGCGTGCTTCAGGGGCCGGCGATCAGCGCGCGGCAACGCGACAAGGTGCTCTCGATGATCGAGGAAGGGAAGCGCGACGCGCGGCTCCTCGTCGGCGGCGGCAAGCCGGCGCACCTCCCGCGCGGCTACTTCGTCGAACCCACACTGTTCGTGGACGTGGACCCCGACGCGATGATCGCGCAGGAAGAGTTCTTCGGACCGGTGCTCGTCGTGATCCCGTACGACGACGAGGACGACGCGGTGCGGATCGCCAACAACTCGATCTACGGACTATCGGGATCGGTGTGGTCGGCCGACGAGGAGCGCGCGCTGCGCGTCGCACGGCGCATGCGCACCGGGACCGTCGCGATCAACAGCAGTCAGTGGCTCGACAAATCGCGCTCGTTCGGCGGCTACAAGCAGTCGGGTGTCGGCCGCGAGTTCGGTGTGCAAGGATTCGAGGAGTACATGGAGACCAAGGTCGTCTCGCTTCCGGGGGCGTGACGTGGCGGACAACATGAAGTACGGACTGGCACTCGGGTACTCGGGCGCGACGCCGGAGGACGGGTCCGAGATGGCGCTCGAGGCCGAGCGGCTCGGCTACGAGTCGGTCTGGACCGCCGAGGCCTACGGGTCGGACGTCTTCACGCCGCTCGCGTACATCGGCGCCCGCACGTCGAAGATCAAGCTGGGGACGGGCATCGCGCAGATCTCCGCGCGTACGCCGGCCGCGCTCGCGATGACCGCGGCGACGCTCGACCATCTGTCCGGCGGCCGCGTGATCCTGGGGCTCGGCGTGTCCGGCCCGCAGGTCGTGGAGGGCTGGTACGGCGTTCCGTTCGGCAAGCCGCTGGCGCGGACGCGCGAGTACATCGACATCGTCAAGAAGATCCTCCGGCGCGAAGGCCCGGTCACGAACGACGGCGAGCACTATCCGATGCCGATCCGCGGCGGGACTGGCCTCGGCAAGCCGCTGAAGCTAACCGTTCACCCGCTGCGTCAAGACATCCCCATCATCCTCGCGGCGGAGGGGCCGAAGAACGTCGCACTTGCGACCGAGATCGCCGACGGGTGGCTGCCGATCTTCTACTCGCCCTACAAGGGCCCGGAGGTGTTCGCCGCTTCGCTGAAGGATGCGAAGCCCGGCTTCGCGATCCCGTGCGTCGTCACCGTGAACGTGAACGACTCGGTCGAGGACGCGCTGATGATGGTGAAGTTCTTCCTCGCCTTCTACATCGGCGGTATGGGCGCGCCCGAGCAGAACTTCCATCTCAACGTGATCGCGCGGATGGGGTTCGAAGAAGAGACGCGCCTCGTGCAGAAGCTGTTCCTCTCCGGCGACCGCGAGGCGGCGGTCAAGGCGGTGCCGGACGCGCTCGCGGACGACATCTCCCTGTGCGGTCCGCCGGCTCGGATCAAGGAACGGCTCGACGCGTGGATCAAGAGCCCGGTCACCGAGCTGATCGTCGGGTCGCGCGATCCGAACGCGCTGAAGCTGATCGCCGACTTGCTCAGCTGACCGACCTCCGCGCTCCCTGAGCGCCTGCCCGGGCGCGCTCCGTAGTCCTGTTTAACCTTTTGGTACCGATGTGACTGCTTCTCCCTTTTTGTGGGTAGGCGCGACGCAGAGCGAACACGGAAAGGGGGTGTGTTCGGATGAGGAAGTTACGTCTCGCATTGGCCGCGCTCATCGTTGCGCTCGCCGCCGGGAGCGCTTTCCCGGTAGCCGCCGACGTGAAGTCACCGGGTCAGTGCAAGAAGCAAGGACCGTCGAACTGCTCGGGCGAGAGCGAGTGTCACGGCCCGCACTTCCTGCTGTTGCCGAACGGCCAGCAGAAGAAATGCTGATCTGAGGAGAGCTCATGCGTTCGATGACGAAGCTGATCGTGTTTTGCTTCATCCTTACGCTCATCCTGAGCGCGGGCTCGGCGTTCGCCGACTCGCCTTCGGAGCGGAACTGCGAGGCCAGCGGCGGCGTGTTCACGCGCGTCAACGGCAAAGTCACGTGCGCGATTGAAGATCCCGTCGGTCAGAGCGAACACAGTGGCGGCAAGAGCCAGTCCACGACCGACGAGGAGTCAAGCAACGGCACGCTGCAGAACCAGCCTCACCATCAAGAGAGCTGCACGGGCCCCGGCGGTAGCGGCGAAGGCGGCGGTCCCTGTCACGGCAACTAACGAACCTGATACACGCCTCATAAGCGGAGCGGTCTCGGAGGGAGGGCTACGGCCCTCCCTCTGCTTATGGGTAGGCTCTGCGCCCGATGAGCGAGAGTGAGAGCAGGGCCGCCGTCGTTGCGGCGCTCGTCGCGAACGTCGGGATCGCCGTCGCGAAGGTGATCGGGTTCGTCATCACGGGATCGGCGTCCTTGCTGGCCGAGGCCGGGCACTCCGTCGCCGACAGCGGAAACCAAGGGGTCCTTCTGTTCGGTCAGCGCCGTTCGCGGAAGGATCCGAACGCCGAGCACCCGTTCGGTCACGCGCGGGAGCGTTTCTTCTCCGCGTTCGTTGTCGCCGTCATCCTCTTCACTGCGGGCGCGGGTTTCGCCGCGCGCGAGGGGTACGACAAGCTCGTCCATCCGCACGACGTGGAGTCCCCCATCGTTGCCATCGTGATCCTGCTCGTCGCGATGGGGCTCGAAGCTTTCTCCCTGCGGACGGCGGTGCGCGCGGCGAACCACGTCCGGGAGGGCCGCGGTTGGTGGCGGTTCATCCGTGAGAGCAAGGCGGCAGATCTCAACGTGGTCCTGCTCGAGGACACCGCCGCCCTGCTGGGTTTGGTGCTCGCGTTCCTCGGGGTCGTCCTCGCAGCGATCACGGGCGACGGCGCGTGGGACGGCGTCGGGACGATCGCGATCGCGGTGCTACTGGCGGCCGTGGCCGCGGTCCTGGCGGTCGAGACCAAGAGTTTGCTGATCGGTGAAGCCGCTTCCCAGGACGAGATCGCCGAGATCCGCAACGCCCTGGCGGCCGGAGACGTCTTCCAAAGTGTGATCCACCTTCGGACCGAGCATCGGGGGCCGGACGAGATCCTCGTCGCCGCGAAGGTTGCCGTTCCCGCGGGGACATCGAGCGATCAGGTTGCGCGCGCGATCGACGAGGCCGAGGCGCGCATCCGCGCAGCGTTGCCGGCGGCGCGTTACATCTTCATCGAGCCCGATCTGCGTCGGGAAGACTGAGATCAACAACCCCGGCAGGAGTCGAGCACGCTCTGGTTGAACTAACCCGGCACGTCTTGGCCGGGCTCGGGGAGGGACGGTGGGCCGTCTTATCGTGGTCGGGGTGTTAGTCATCCTCGCCGCCGTGTTCTGGAAATCGATAAGCGAGTTCGCTCGTGGCGTCACGCAGCGCCGCGCCGCGCGGAAGCCACCGAACCCGACCGGCTACGCGTGGGAACGCAAGACCGATCAGGTCAAGCGTCGCGTCAAGAAGGTCTCGGTTCCCGGAGAGGACCGCGAGGCGATCCTTGATTTCGTTACGACGCGATCCGGCGTCGAGGCGTACATGGAACCCCGGACGCTCACGTATCCCCTGTCCGTGGTGCTCGTCGCCCTCGACGGCGAATGGAAACGCTTCCAGCTCGCGGACGATGCCTTCATCCGCAGTCTCACGTCGTCGCACGGCATGCAGGTGTTCGACGCCGCCAAGGTCGGATATCCGGAACGGATGCGCCGCTACAAGCGCGGCGGTGAAGGTCCGACCGGATAGCGAGGATCAAGACGCGGCGCGGTACTCGTAGTTTCGTTTGTGACAGGTTTCGACGCCTTGAATTAAGCAAGCCTTAAGAATGACAATGAGTGCGCGCCGGAGCCCCCACTCCCGCGTGAATCCCCCAAGGGAGGGCAGCGTGGAGGTTGCCCTCCCTCCCCTTTTTCTCACGACGACAGTCTCCGAAGCACTGCGTCTGAGTGTGAGCCATGAAACGTTGAACCGGTTTTGTGGCCCCAGCGGGATTCGAACCCGCGATCTCCACCTTGAGAGGGTGGCATCCTTGGCCGCTAGACGATGGGGCCTCGTCGCTGGGGTGCCTGGATTCGAACCAGGACTAGCTGAACCAGAATCAGCCGGGCTGCCGGGTTACCCCACACCCCAAGGGACCGCCGCATGGTAGCCAACACGATTAGGGCGGGCAAACATTTCGAACGGAAACGCGCAGGTCAGCGCGTGCCGCGCGCCAGTTCGAGCGCCCGGCGGATCCTCTCCAACGAGCGCTCTTTTCCGAGCAGTTCGATCGACTCGAAGAGCGGGGGCGACACCGTCGAGAACGTGACGGCCGACCGGATGATCTGGAAGCCGTCCTTCTTCTTCACCTCGAGGCTCGCGGCCGCCACCTCGATCGCGTCGCGGATGTTCTGCGGCGTCCAGTCGGGCTGCTCCTCGAGCGCCCGCAGCGCCCCCTCCATGACGTCGGCGTTCTTCGGGATCAGGTAGGCCTTGGCTTTCTCGTCGGGCTCGACGTCCTGGAACAGGAACCGGAGCTGGGTCGCCTCGATCAGGGTCTGCATCCGCTCCTGGATCAGCGGCACGGCGCGTGCGATCATCTCGCGCTCCTCCGCCGCCGGCGGGTCGGACGTGATCTTGTCGCTCACCAAGAAGGGCTCGATCCGGCGGGCGAGCTCCTCGGGGGCGAGCGCGCGGATCTTCTCGCCGTTCAGCGCCGTCAGCTTCTGCACGTCGAACGCCGCCGGGTTCTTCTGTACCGCGTCGAGGGTGAACAACTCGATCAACTCGGCGACGGTGAACCGCTCGGTGACGCCGTCACCGGCCGACCACCCCAGCAACGCGAGGTAGTTCACCAGAGCCTCGGGCAGGTATCCGTGGTCGCGGTACCACTCGACGGAGGTCTCCCCGTGGCGTTTCGAGAGCGGCTGCCGATTCGCGCCGACGATCAGCGGCAGGTGCGCGAACCGCGGCCACGAGCGCCGCCCGAGCGCCTGGTAGAGCAGGATCTGTTTCGGCGTGACCGAGAGCAGGTCCTCGCCCCGCACGATGTGCGTAACGTCCATCGCGAGGTCGTCGACGGCGGCCGCGAGGACGTACAGCGGCGAACCGTCCGAGCGCATGATCGAGAAGTCCTCGATGTCCGCGTGCGCCGTGCGGATCTCACCGTGGACGATGTCCTCGAAGAGCGTCTCCTTCGGATCGTCGGGAACCTTGAAGCGAAGAACGGGATGCCGCCCCTCGCCTTCGTCCTTCGCGATGTCGAGATCGGTGAGCTTCCGGCACGGGTCGCGCCGCGGCGGCGGTTTCCCGTCCTTGCGTGCGGCCTCGCCGCGCGCCTTCACTTCTTCGGGCGTGCAGTAGCAACGGAACGCATGGCCGTTGAAGAGGAGCGACTCGGCCGCCTCCTTGTAACGCTCCATACGTTCGCTCTGCCGGTACGGCGCATAGAGGCCGCCGGCGTCGGGGCCTTCGTCCCACGGCAGGCCGAGCCAGCGCAGGATCTCCATGACGCGCCCGATGTACTCCTCGGAGACACGGGCGCGATCGGTGTCCTCGATGCGGAGGACGAACGCGCCGCCGTGATGCCGGGCGAACAGCCAGTTGAAGAGCGCGGTGCGCGCGTTCCCGACGTGCAACGACCCGCTCGGCGCGGGCGCGAAGCGGACGCGAACCTTAGGCGAGGGTGAGGTCATGCCGGTTCGAGGTAGACCGGATCTCCGATTCCTATCGACCCGCTCTCGACGACGTCGGCGTAGACACCCACACACGCTTGTTCGCCGAAGGGCCCGAACGGCAAGCGGTTGATCTGCGCGGCGGTCCGCAGGATCCCCGCGTCTTTGGGAAGCTCCTCTTGCGGAAGCGTTGTCATCACGCAGCGCGGCGTCGGAACCAGAATCTCTACTTTGACGGTCTGGCCGATCCGAAGCACGCGCTCGACCCAGTCGTTCTCAGCGAAACCGTCGGTCTCGACGTCGATCACGATGTTCGGCCGGAAGCGCCTGACGTCGAACGTGCCCTCCGCGTACGCCGCGCGCAAGGCGCGAAGGGTGGACGAGGTCAGCAGATGGATCGCCGAGTAGTCGAAGAAGGTGCCGCGAGGCGCGCCGACGGATACCGGGTTCTCGATGAGACGGTCGTCGCCCTCGGAGCCGATCACGGGCCCGTAAGGATCGGCCTGTTTCTCGTCGACCCAAACCTCTTCATACGTGAGGAAATCGTCCGTGGTCGAGACGAGTGAGACCTTGCGCCCGAGCGCCTCGGACAACTTCTCGTCGGCATCGGGATCGCCGGTGGAGACGACGGCGCCGGACGGCAGCGTCACATTGACCGGTGACGGAGGCGTGCCGTCGTACGCGGCGCGAAGGTCGAACATCTTCCCCCAGAGCCGCGGCCGCTTCGCGCTGACGATCTTCCCGGTCTCGGCATCCATCAAGGCGTAGCCGCGATCGCCCGCGAGCCCGCGGTCGGTCAACTCCGATGTCTCGACCCGCTCGCCGAGCATCGATTTCACGGGATACCGCCGCAGGTCGACGACTTGCCCCACCAGGGTCATGCCAGGACTCTACGCCGCGACGATCGGATTCGAGAGGATGCCGATCCCCGCGATCTCGACCTCGACCGCGTCGCCCGGCTCCATGGGGCCGACGCCGGCCGGGGTGCCGGTCATGATCACGTCGCCCGGCAACAGCGTCATCACGCGCGAAACGAACGACACGAGCGCCGGCGGATCGAAGATCAGGTTCTTCGTGTTCGACTGCTGCTTCGTCTCACCGTTCAGACGCACCTCGAGGTCGAGTGCTCCGGCGTCGATGTCCGTGTCGATCCACGGACCGAGCGGACAGAACGAGTCGAAGCCCTTGCCGCGCGTCCACTGGATGTCCTTCATCTGGAGGTCGCGCGCCGTCACGTCGTTCCCCACCGTGTAGCCGAGGATCGCCTCGGCGGCCACCGCGCGGTCGGCGCCGCGCACGATGCCGCCGACGACGACGGCGAGCTCGCCCTCGAAGTCGAGGCGCTGGCATTCCGGCGGCTTCCGGATCGCGTCCCCCGGCCCGATCACGGCCGTGCCCGGCTTGAGGAACATCAGCGGCTCCTCCGGGAGGGCCTGGCCCATCTCTTCGGCGTGGTCGCGGTAGTTCAGTCCGACGGCGACGACCTTCGAGGGGATCACCGGCGCCAGCAGGCGGCAATCGGCGAGCGGCGCGCGCTTGCCGGTGAAACGCAGCTCGCCGATCGGCGGGCCCTCGAGCTCGGCGACCGCGTCGCCTTCGATCACGCCGAAGGAGATACCGCCGCCGTAGGAGACCCGCGCGATGCGCATGGGCGAAAGAGTACCCTCTGACGCATGAGCGAAGACGGGAACGACCTCGAGCGATTCCGTTGGACGTGTAAGCGCGCTCTCTCCGGTCACGGGAACCGGACCGCGGCCGAGCTTCTCGCCGAGATCCCCGCCGACGCGGGCGTCGACCGATACGGCGAGGGTGGCGCCGTCGAGGAACTCGAGGCCGAGATGCGAACGGTCCTCGGCAAGCCTGCCGCGGTGTTCATGCCCGGCGGCACGATGGCGCAACAGATCGCCCTGCGGATCCACGCCGACCGGCGCGGGGTCCGCACGGTCGCCTTCCACCCGACGTGCCATCTCGAGCTTCACGAGGAGAAGGGCTACCAGCGCCTGCACGATCTCGTCGGGCTCACGATCGGCGACGCGCACGAGCTGATCACGATCGAGGACCTGCGCGGAGTTCGAGAGCCGCTCGCCGCGGTCCTGTTCGAGCTGCCGCAACGGGAGATCGGAGGCCGCCTGCCGCCGTGGGCCGACCTCGTGGAGCAGGTCGCGTACGTGCGCGCGCACGGCGCCGCCGTTCATCTCGACGGCGCCCGCATCTGCGAATGCACGCCGCACTACGGGCGCTCCCCGGCAGAGATCGCGGCGCTCTTCGACACCGTGTACGTGTCGCTCTACAAGGGTCTCGGCGGGCTCGCCGGCTGCTGCCTCGCCGGCGAGGAGGACGTCATCGCCGAGGCCCGCACGTGGCGCAGGAGGCACGGCGGCACGCTGTTCGGGATGTGGCCCAACGCTGCCGCGGGCCTGGCCGGGCTGCGGAAACGGCTTCCTCTCATGCCGGCGTATGTAGAACACGCGCGCGCGATCGCAGACGAGCTCCGCGGCCTTCCGAACGTGGAGGTCGTGCCCGATCCTCCGCAGACGCCGATGATGCAGCTCCACCTCCGCGTCGACGAGAAGGCATTCCTCGCTGCCGCGCGCCGGATAGCAGAGGAGCAGAGCCTCTTCACCTGGACGGGCTCTGTCGCCACCGACACGCCATCGATCCGCGCCGTGGAGCTCACGGTCGGCGACGCGACGCTCGGATTCGCACCTGGGGAGGTCGCAGAGATCGTGGAACAGCTCGTTTCCTGAGATGCCCCACTTCGAGAACGACGGCCTCTCGATCTACTACGAGGTCCACGGCTCCGGGCAGCCGGTCGTGATGCTGCACGGAGCTGCAGTGACATTCGCCGGCAACTTCGGCTACTGCGGCTGGATCGAGCCCATGGCCGACCGCGGCCTCCAAGCGCTGGGGATCGACCTCCGCGGCCACGGCCACAGCGCGACGCCGCCCGACGCATCCGCCTCGGGAAGCGACGTCATCGCGCGGGACGTGATCAGGCTGCTCGACGATCTCGCCATCGAGCGCGCCTCGATCGTCGGCTACTCGATCGGGAGTCAGGTCGCGCTGCACACGCTGCACATGCATCCGAGCCGATTCATCGCGGGCGCCCTCGTCGCAACCGGCGACGGCTTGATGGGCTTCCCTCCACTGACCTTCCCCGCGATGCTCCCGAACCTCGGCGAGATCCTTCGACGCCCCGAGTTCCCCCAGGATCTCCCGGCACACCAAGCCGCGTACTGGACGTTCGCAGAGCAGATGGCCGGTGATCGAGAGGCCGTCGCGATGGCGATGAGCGGAGACTTCGCTCCGTGCACACCGGCCGAGGTTGCAACGATCGACGTTCCGGTACTCGTCGTCAGCGGCGACCAGGACGTCGTCCTCGGCACGGGACCGCGCCTCGCGGAGGCGCTGCCGAAGGGGCGGTACCGAGAGATCGCAGGCGCGGATCACTTCTCGCTGGCGACCGACGATGCGGTCCAACGCGAGGTCGCGGAGTTCCTCGCCGAGACCGGTTAGCCGTCGTGCGGTTCGGCGTGCGTCAGGCCGAACGTGATCGCATCGGTCAGCGCCTGCCACGACGCTTCGATGATGTTCGGTGAGACGCCGATCGTCGACCATTCCTTCGTGCCGTCGCTCGATTCGAGCAGCACGCGCGTGACCGCGCCGGTGCCCTTCTTCTCGTCGAGGATGCGCACCTTGTAGTCGGTCAGCTCGATCGACTCGAGCGCCGGATAGAACTTGTAGAGCGCGAGCCGCATCGCCCGGTCCAGCGCGTTCACAGGACCGTTCCCTTCGGCGGTGGCGATGTGCCGCTCGCCGCGCGCCCACAACTTCACGGTTGCCTCGGACGCGATCTCACCGCCTTCTCGCTTCTCGATCATCACGCGGAACGACTCGAGGCGGAAGTATTCGCGCTCGAGCCCGGCGAGCCTGCGCATCAGGAGCTCTAGCGAGGCGTCGGCCGCTTCGAAGTGGTAGCCGACGTGCTCGAGGTCCTTCACCGAGCCGAGGATCTGCGTCGCGAGGTCCTTGTCGGTCTCGAGATCGATCCCGAGCTCCTTGCCCTTGAGCACGATCGTCGAGCGGCCGGCCAGTTCGCTGACCAAGAGGCGCGGCGCGTTCCCGACCAGCGACGGGTCGACGTGCTCGTACGCGCCCTCCATCTTCGCCAGGCCGCTCGTGTGCAGCCCGGCCTTGGTCGCGAACGCGGAGGCTCCGACGTAGGCCTGGTGCGCGTCCGGCGTGATGTTGCAGATCTCGGCGACCGCGTGCGCGGCGCCGGTCAGCGCGCGCAACTGCTCGTCCGTTACGCAGTCGATCCCCATCTTCAGCTTGAGGTTGGCGATGATCGACAAGATGTTCGCGTTGCCGCACCGCTCCCCCACACCGTTGATCGTCCCCTGCACGTGCGTCGCGCCCAGCTGAACAGACAACAGCGAGTTCGCGACGGCGCACTCGGCGTCGTTATGGAAGTGAACGCCGACCGGCACCGTCAGTTGATCGAGCACGTCGCGCAGCGTGATCGACACGTCGATCGGCAGCGTGCCGCCGTTCGTGTCGCAGAGGACGACGCAGTCCGCGCCGGCGTCGGCCGCCGCACGCAGGACGTCGACCGCGTAGCGCGGGTTGTGCTTGTAGCCGTCGAAGAAGTGCTCGGCGTCGTAGAAGACCTCGAGCCCTTGCTCCTTCAAGAACGCGATCGTGTCCGCCACCATCGCGATGTTCTCCTCGAGGGTGGTTCCGAGCGCGTGCACTACCTGCAGCTCGCTCGCTTTCCCCACGATGCACGCAACGGGCGCCTCGCTGTCGACGAGCTCGCGCACCTGCGCGTCGCCGTCGGCTTTCCCGCCGGCCTTGCGCGTCGCGCCGAAGCAGGCGAGCTTCGCGTTCTTCAACCGGAGTTCGGGCGCGCGGCGGAAGAACTCCATGTCCTTCGGGTTCGAGCCCGGCCAGCCGCCTTCGATGTACGCGGCGCCGATCGAGTCGATCCAGCCGGCGATCTTCAGCCGGTCCTCGACGGTGAGCGAGATACCTTCGCGCTGCGCGCCGTCGCGCAACGTCGTGTCGTAGAGAACGAGCTTGTCGGTCATAGGGGGAAGTATCGGCGCGTCGCCGCCCTCAGTTGACGTATTCGAGCCAGTCGGCGTACTTCTCGACCTCACCCTTCGCGACCGCGAAGAACACTTCCTGGATCTTCTTCGTGACCGGCCCCGGCTCGCCGATCTCGCGGTCGTCCACCGAACGGATCGGGACGACCTCGGCGGCGGTCCCCGTGAAGAACGCCTCGTCTGCCAGATATAGGTCGGTCCGGTTCAGGTCGGCCTCGACGGTCTGCCATCCGAGGTCCGCCGCGATCTTCATCACCGAGTCGCGCGTGATGCCCGCGAGCGGGCCCGACGCGAGCGGCGGCGTGATCAGCGTCTCGTCGCGCACGATGAAGACGTTCTCGCCCGAGCCGTCGGCGACGTGGCCTTGCGTGTTGAGCAGGATGGCCTCGTCGTACCCGCTTTTGATCGCTTCCACCTTCGCGAGCGAGCTGTTGATGTACTGACCCGTCGCTTTGCCGGCAGGCGGGATCGAGTTCCAGTCGTTGCGGCGGTACGAAGACACCTTCGCGCGCACACCGTGCTCGACGCCTTCGTCGCCCAGGTACGTGCCCCACGGCCACACCGCGATCGCGACGCGCGTCGGGTTCGGAAGCGGGTTGAGGCCCATCTCCTCGAGGCCGAGGTATACGAGCGGCCGGATGTAGCAGGAGTCGACCTTGTTGACGCGGATCGTTTCCTTCGTCGCGTCGACGAGCTGCTCGACCGAATACGGAACGTCGAGCATGTAGATCTTCGACGAGCGGTGCAGACGGCGCATGTGATCGGTCAAACGGAAAACGGCGGGACCCTTCTTGGTCGCGTACGCGCGGATGCCCTCGAAGACGCCCCAGCCGTAGTGCAACGTCGGCGTCAGGATGTGGATGACGGCCTCGTCCCACGAGACGAGCTTGCCGTCCATCCAGATCTTGTCCGTCTGCGTCAGTGGCATGACCCCGCCCTTTCTAGGATGCGCCGAGCGCCTCTGCGACCATGTCCCCGACCTGCTGGGTCGTATAGCCCATCGCCTCGCCGGCCATCGCTTTCCCTTCGGCGGCGAGCCGCCCGAGCGTCCGCACAGCGGCCTGTTCGACCTGCGTAGCGGCCTCTTTCTCTCCGAGGTGCTCGAGCATCAGAGCCACCGACAGGATACAAGCGATCGGGTTCGCCCACCCTTTACCTGCGATGTCGGGGGCCGAGCCGTGAACCGGTTCGAAGATACTCGGTCCCGTGCGCGCCGGGTTCAGATTTCCGCTGGCCGCGAGCCCCATACCGCCGGCGATCGCGGCGCCCAGATCGGTCAGGATGTCCCCGAACAGGTTGTCCGTCACGACGACGTCGAAGCGCTCGGGCTGGGTGACGAAGTAGAGACAAGCCGCGTCGACGTGAACGTAGTCGCGGTCGATCGACGGGTACAGCGCGCCGAGCTCGTCGAACGTCCGCGCCCACAGGTCGCCCGCGTTCGTCAGCACGTTCGTCTTATGCACCATGGTCAGCTTCTTGCGTGGTCGCGCGTTGGCGCGCTCGAACGCGTACCGCAGGACGCGCTCGACGCCGTGGCGGGTGTTGATCGACTCCTGGGTCGCGACCTCGCCGAGCGTCCGGCGCGCGTGCACGCCGCCGGCGCCGGTGTAGAGACCTTCGGTGTTCTCGCGCACGACGATCATGTCGATGTCGTCCGTCGTCTTCCCGGCCAGCGGCGTCGTCACGCCCGGATACAGCTTCACCGGCCGCAGATTGACGAAGAGGTCGAGCTCGAAACGCAGCTTCAGTAGGAGCCCGCGCTCGAGGACCCCCGGCGGGACGCGCGGGTCGCCGACCGCGCCGAGCAGCACGGCGTCGAACGCGCGCATCTCGTCGATCGTCGTTGACGGCAGAACCTCGCCACTCTCGAGGTAGCGCTCGGCGCCCAAACGGAACGGGACCTGTTCGGTCTTCACGCCGGCCGCGTCGAGGACCTTGAGCGCCTCGGCGACGACCTCCGGCCCGATGCCGTCTCCCGCGATCACGCCGATGCGATGCGTCATCGTCCCGCCGGTCTCACAGCATGATGTTCATGCCGGTGAGCATGCGTTCCGCCAGGTCTGCGTCGCCCGAGACACGCACGCGGCCTTCCTCGCGCATGCGATTCGGGGACCAGCGGCCCGTACTGAGCCTGAGGAACGCCTCGAAGTCCATCGCCAGGCGGACCGTCGGTTCGGCGGAAAGATCGACCTCCACCGCGCGTTTCCCTTGCATCTCGATGCCGAACGTCGTTCCCGGCGACGACACCTCGAACACGACCGACTGTCCGTCTGTTGCCTGCGCGCGCTTCGCGAACGCGAAAGGCATGCCCGCCGCCATGCGGCCGTAGACGAACCGCGCAACCTCACCGTTTAGGTGACCGGCGTGGCCGGTCGCGACGCGGACGTCTTGTTCGTGGGTGAAGACGTCGACGATGCGGATGGAGATGATCTGGGCGCGAGGCATGACGCCCAGAACGCCCTTCCCCTCGGACTCCCACTCTTCGTCGCTCCACGACGCGAGGACCTTGCCGCGTTCCGCCGTCGTGTCGCGATACTCGTCGAGGACCTCTTCCGGCGTCCACGAACGGCGGTACTCGATCTCGCGTTGGTTCGTGGCACCGAGGTCGTTCCGGACGTGCGGCGCCTGGACGGGATCGCCGGGTGCGGGAGGACGTCCGAGTGCGGCCGCTTCGATCGACGAGATGTGGGCCAACTGATCGCGCACCGTCCACTCCGGGCAGTCGGTCGGCAGATTCCAGTCGTCCGGACCTAGCTGGGCCGCGACCTCCTCGAACGAGGACCAAGCCTGCTCCATCAGCTGCGCGGTCGGGTGTGTCATGGGAGGCCGATTCTACTCGGGACACGGCGAGGGACCCCCCAGTTGAGGGTCCCTCGCCGCTTCGCGTGTTCTATCGGGTGGTTCTGGTTCGAGCCCGCGCGGTCGTGCGCTGCCTCGATCGCGTGGCGGGACGCGTCTTGCGAGCCGCGGCGGTCCTCGCTCTCGTGACCTTCGTCCGGCCACGGGTCGTTGCACGTTTCGCGTTCGCCGTCAGCTTCTTGGCGACCGTCTTTCCGCGACGCTCCGCGTTGTCGATAGCCTTCTCGGCTTTCGTCCGGGCGCGGCGTGCCGTCGGACCGATCTTCTTCGCACGACCTCGAACTTCATCCACGGCGGCGTCGGCAGCGCCGACGGCCGCGTACGCAAGCTTCTTTGGCTGCATGCGCATGCTCGCCTCCCTCAAGGCTTGGGGTCACTTTGGTTCCTTCCACCTAGGCGGGCTCGCAAACACCCTCGCTTGGTCTGGCAGCATACGATCGTACGTGATAACGTACAGCCTGCTCATGGGCGCCCTTAGGCTGGCCGAGGACCTGACCGAGCAGGTCGGGCGGCGCGTGCGCGCCCTGCGCGAGGCCCGTGGCCTGTCGCTTCGCGACCTCGCCGTTCGCAGCGGCGTAAGCGCGCCGATGCTCTCGCAGGTCGAGCGCGGCGAGACATCGCCCACCCTGTCGGTCGCGCAGCGCATCGCAGCGGGACTCCACCTCCCGCTGTCCACGCTGCTGCGTCTCGACGAGCGCCAGCACGTCGCGATCGTGCGCAAGGGTGAGCGCCGCAGCGACCGTCGCGACGGACACCGCGTGGACGAACTCTCGCCGGTATTGCCCGGCGAACGCGCGTCGGTGACCCTCCACGTCCTCAAGGCCGGCGCGCGGACCGGCGGCCCGGCCGACCGGCCGGTGCACGCGC
>JBASRP010000183.1:0-2212 GCA_049273905.1 Actinomycetota bacterium | reverse complement strand
GCGGATGGCGGTCGAAGCGGGACGTGGCCGCACTGCAGTGCCTGTCCGCTCGGCGATCCTCGGAACGGCTCTCGGCGTGGGAGCGCTCGTCATGTCGCTCGTCTTCGTGACGAGCCTCCGCCGCTTGATCGACACGCCGCGGCTCTACGGGTTCACGTGGAGTGTGCAGCTCGCCGGGGACGCCGAGCTACCAGCCGCGTTGCTGAAGGATCCGCGTGTCCTCGAGGTGAAGCGGGGCGGGGCCGACAACGTGGAGATCGCGGGAGAGCGCATGCTCGCCCTCACCTTCGAAGAGGGAGGCCTGGTCGAGCCCGTCATGGTCGAAGGTCGCGCACCGCGCGGTCCCGGCGAGATCGTGCTCGGCCGTCTGACCATGCAGCGTGCCGGCGCGCGCATCGGCTCGACGATCCGCGTCACACAGGCACAGAACGAAGGCGAAGACCCGAACGCGACGCGACCGTACGCCGACCTGACGGTCGTCGGCCGCGCCGTCACGCCGGGGTTCTTCTTCGAACGGCACGAGCCGGGGGTCGGGGCAGCGATGACCAACGAGGCGGCGGACCGGATCAGCCCACCCAGAGACGACGAGTTCTCGTACCTCGTCCGGTTCGCTCCGAGCGTTGACGCAGACACGTTCCTCCGAGGGACGGGAGGCAACGCGTTCCGAGACCACGTCCATTTCGTTGTTCCCCAGCTCGATCCCGCCGCCCTCGGCACTCTCGATCGTGTCTCCGCGGTTCCCGTCTTGCTCGCGACGCTCATCGCCCTCATGGGCGCCGCAACGCTCGTCCATTCGCTCGTGACGTCGGTGCGACGCCGCCGGCGTGACCTCGCGATCCTCAAGACGCTCGGCTTCGTCCGGAGTCAAACACGTGCCGCGGTTGCGTGGCAGACGACGACCATCGCGGTCCTGGCGCTCGCGATCGGTGTCCCGCTCGGCATCGGTGCGGGACGCTGGGGATGGCGCCAGTTCGCCGAGCAGCTCGCTGTGCTGCCGCAACCGATCGTCCCGTTGACGACGGTGCTGCTGCTCGTACCGGCGACGTTCATCGTCGCAAACGCGGTCGCGGCATTGCCCGCGCGCTCGGCGGCACGGACCCGACCGGCTCTGGTGCTGCGGAGCGAGTGATGGGCGCCGTCTGGATGAGACTTCGTGCGGAGTTCCGCAGCCGATGGCGCGCGTGGCTCGGACTCGCACTGCTCGTCGGCCTGGCCGCCGGCGGATCGATCGCCGCAGCGGCCGGAGCGCGCCGGACCGGATCGGCGTATCCGCGGTTCCTCGGATCCCACGCGAGCTACGATGTCACGTTCGGCGGGACGAGCGAAGATCGCGACGTCGACGCAGAATCGGCCGCGATCGTGGCGCTGCCCCAGGTCGCCGACGCCACGCGCACGCGGTTCGCGTCCGCGGCGGCGAAGCTGCCCGACGGCCGGACGGTGGGCTTCCCAGATTTCATCGCGATCGTCGATCCCGCCGGCAAGGACGGCATCACGATCAGCCGGTGGAAGATCCTCGCCGGCCGATTGCCCGACCCGCGCAGGGCCGACGAAGCGATCATGCCGTTCAACACCATCGACAAGCTCGGTCTCGATATCGGCGACGTCATCACCGTGTACATCGGGGATCCCTTCGTCGATCCGGACACCGCGCCGTCGGCACGGGTACGTATCGTCGGTGTCGGGATACAACCCGGCAGCATGCCGGTGGTCGGAACGGTGACGTTCGCCGGCGTCTCGCTGACGCCTGCGTTCGCGAAGGCCTACGAGACAGCGCTACCGGAGTGGACCGACGGTCCGTCCGTTCGACTCAAGCGACGATCAGACCTGGTGCCTTTCATCGAGGCCGTGCAAAAGATCGATCCGATCATGGACATCCCATCGAAACTTCCCGAGCATCTCTCGGGCGTACGGCGCACCCTCCGGTTCGAGGTCGCCGCTCTATGGGCTCTGGCAGCGCTCGTCGGCCTGGCCGGTCTCGCCATCGTCGGGCAAGCGCTCGCGCGGCAGGTCTATCTCGGCGCGCAGGACAACGAAACGCTCCGTTCGATCGGCCTGAGCCCCAAGCACCTGGCGTTCTCCGCGTTGGCTGTCGCCGGCGGGATCGCGATCGTCGGCGCGGTGCTCGCGGCCGGGTTCGCGTACCTCGCCTCCTGGCTCACCCCGATCGGTCTGGGCCGCGTCGCCGAGCCGGACCCCGGCTTCAGCTTCGACC
>JBASRP010000492.1:0-1695 GCA_049273905.1 Actinomycetota bacterium | reverse complement strand
CGTCGATCGGGAGCTTGGCGCCGATCGACGCGGCGATCGCCTCCTCGATCAACCAGACCTGCCGCGCGCCGGCCTGGAGCGTCGCTTCCTCGACGGCGCGCCGCTCGACTGTGGTGATCTCGGACGGGACGCATACGACGGCGCGAGGCTTCACCAGCCGGCCGGCGCCGACCTTCCGGAGAACGAGGTGCACGAAGCGTTCGGTCAGCGCGAAGTCGGTGACCGCGCCCCGGCGCAGCGGCTGGAACGTCACGACCGGTTCCGACCCGGGAGCCGCAGCCTTGAAGGCATCGTCGCCCATCGCGAGAACCTCGCCGGTGCGTTCGTTCAACGCGACGACGGTCGGCTGTGAGAGAACGATCTTGTGGCCGCGCTCGAAGACGAGTGTGTTGGCCGAACCGAGATCGATCGCGAGGTCGCGGGACATGCGCGCACTATAGCTTTCGACCAGGCGTTTGCCGCCCCTACGACCCGCCGCTACGATTCGAGCACATGCCGGGAGTCAAGACACATCCGCTCGACGGCACCGACGGGGAACTCCTCAACCTGATCCAGGTCGAATTCCCGGTCGTGCCGCGTCCCTTCGCGTTCCTCGGCGACAAGCTCGGCCTCGACGAAGACGACGTGATCGCGCGGCTGCACGGCTTGAAGAAAGACAAGATCATCCGCCAGATCTCGGCGATCTTCGACACCCGCGCGCTGGGCTACAAGTCGTCGCTCGTGGCGACGCGCGCACCGATCGACCGCGTCGACGAAGTCGCGCAGGTGATGAACGAACACCCCGGCGTCTCGCACAACTACCGCCGGGACCACGAGTTCAACATCTGGTGGACCGTCGCCGTGCCGCCGACGTCTTCCCTCGAGGAGCACGTGAACGCCGTGCACGAGCTCTCCGGCGCCGAGGCGACGCGGCTCATGCAGACGATCCGCATGTTCAAGATCGGCGTCGACCTGGACATGACCGGCAAGCGTCCGATGGACGCGAAGACGACGCTCCCCGCTTACCGCGCGTCGAAGAAGGCGGGCGAGGTGCTCGACGACCACGACATCGCCGTCCTCCGCGAGCTGCAGGAGGACATCGCGCTCGAGTCCGCACCCTACGCGAGCATGGCCGAGCGGATCGGGACCACTGAAGACGACGTCATCGAGACCTTCCACCGCTTCGTGGACGACGGACGCTGCCGGCGCTTCGCGGCCGTGCTGCACCACCGCCAGGCCGGATTCGTCGCGAACGCGATGAGCGTGTGGAAGGTCCCCGAGGACCGCATCGACGACGTTGGCTTGCAGATGGCCGGCTTCGCCGCCGTCTCGCACTGTTACCAGCGCCCGACCTACCCGGACTGGCCGTACAACCTGTTCGGGATGCTGCACGGCCGCACCAAGGGCGACTGCGAGGAAGCCGCCGACGCGATCGCGCGCGAGACGGGCGTTGGTGAGCACGCGATGCTGTACTCAACCAAGGAGTACAAGAAGATCCGCGTGCGCTACTACACCGAAGACTTCTTCGAGTGGGAGCGCGCGCATCTAGGCGAAGCGACGCACGCTTAACGGCCTCCCACCCACCCTGCTTGACCCGATCGGGTGTCGGCCGGCGCGCCGAGGCTTAGACCGACGGACCCTTCTTCTTCCGCGACCGGCGCACGAGCGCCATCGCGCCCACTACGCCGAGCGTCGCCGCCGCGCCCTTCGCCAGGT
>JBASRP010000472.1:0-6310 GCA_049273905.1 Actinomycetota bacterium | reverse complement strand
CCGCTAAGGGAAGCGTTTCGCGCGTCCATCGTCTCGCTCACGGCCCATTCTCCAGAGGATCCCGCCGGGCAGTATCACCCGCATGAGGAGGGGGGCGGAAGTGGGCTTGGCCGAGTCGCTAGCTCGCGCGCTTCTCCTCGAAGCGAGCCGCCGCGCGATCGAGCGAGTCGAGGAACGTGAGAACCTCGTCGCGCGCCTGCTGGGCCTCGCCCGTGAGGCCGTCCACCTTGTCGATGCGCCACTTCTTGAGCAGCACCGGCAAGAGGACCTGATCGCGGTGGATGCGGAGGTCGTAGATCCCCGCTTGCGCGATCTTGAGCGCCTTCTCGCGGAAACCGGGCAGCTCCAGACCGGGCATCGTGAAGCCGAGCACCTGCCGCTTGATCGCGAGCATGACGGCCGAGGGATCCTCCTCGAGCGCCGCGGCCGTCAGATCCCGGTAGAAGACGTAGTGAAGGTTCTCGTCCGTTGCGATCCGAGACATCATCCGTTCCCCGACGGGGTCCTTCGTTATCGCGCCGGTGTTCTTGTGCGCGATGCGCGTCGCGAGTTCTTGCAAGGTTACGTAGACGAGACCGTCGAGAGGCGTTAGCTCGCCGGCGGGGTAGAACCCGCGCGATACGTGGTCCATCCGCGCCCGCTCGAGCTCGACGGGGTCGCTGCCGCGGGTGACGGTCAGGTAGTCACGGATCACGATCGAGTGCCGGCCCTCCTCCGCGGTCCACCGACGCACCCATTCGCCCCACGGTCCCTCGCCTCCGAACGTCTTCCAGATCGCAAGGTGGTAGTAGGGCAAGTTGTCCTCGGTGAGCAGGTTGATCTCGAGCGCCGTGCGCGCGACATCCGAGAGCCGGCTCTGGCTGAGGTCCCACGGTTCGTCGGCGAAGCTCGTCCCTTCGTCCCACGGCACGTACTCGTGCGGGAACCATTCCTGTGCGGCGGAGAGATGGCGCTCCAGCGCCCGCTCCACCACCGGCGTGAGCTCGTGGAGGATTGCGTGAGTCGGCTCGGTCGGCATGACGGGATCCCTTCTAGAGGATCTTCGGCCCGCTCGTTACGGTACCGTAGGTTACGCTACCGTAGGTTACGGTACCGTAACATCTCTGTCAATCGCGCCGCGCGGTCGCCACGAATCTTGTTCCGCCGCAGAATTGTCTGGACGATCTTCACGAGCGCTGCAATGAGATACGGGTTGGCTAGTGCGCGCTCGTCCGGGTGGCGACGAACACCGGGATCAGGCGTTCGGTGCGCTTCTGATACTCCGCGTACGGCGGGTACGCCGCCACGGCGCGGGCCCACCACAACTGCCGGTCGTCGCCACTGACCTCGCGCACCCTGACCGGGAAGGGCTCGGGTCCGTCCTGGAGCATGACCGCGTCGGGATTTCCTCGGAGGTTGTAGACCCATACCGGGTTCTTCGGTGCACCGCCCAATGAGCCGATCAGCGCGTATTCGCCGTCGTGCTCGACGCGCATCAGTGGGGTTTTGCGGAGGGTGCCGGTACGTCGGCCGCGGCTCGTCACAATGACGATAGGCAAATCGGTGTTCCCCAGCATGTTGGCCGTGCGGCCGCCGGAGCCCTCGTACGCCTCGACTTGGTTCCGGACCCAGTCCCACGGGCTGGGGCGGTATTCACCTTCGATCGCCATTGACTTCTTTCGGCGGGTTCCCGTTTGTGGAGGTGAACGGATTCGAACCGTCGACCTCTGCGTTGCGAACGCAGCTCCACGTATAGCGAACCACCAGGGAATACCCCCTCAACGTGGGCTCTCATGTGCCTCTCTCCCGCTCACGATAACTCTCGAGTGCTCTCCTGGCCTCCGACCCCCTCGCGGACTTTGTGCGGACTGACACCGCACGTTTGGGGACGCGTCGCTCGATCTTGCTCATGGCTCGCCGATCGTGCTTACACCGCGCGCAGTCTCGGCATGGTGAGTGAGGATAGATCCTCGAAGACTCCGAAATCGCGGGACTCGACGTTCTTTAGATTTTGGTCGGCCTTGATCGCGTTGAAGACCTCGCCCTTGATGTAGCGCTCGTAGGCCTCCTGATCGGCCCAGATGTACAGACCTCCATACGTGTTGCTCTCAGGGTCTCGGAGCCAGAGCTTCGCGAGGAGTCCGGGAAGGTTCGCGAACGTCTTCGTGTCCGGGCCGACAGCCTCGTGGAACTGCTCCTCGGTGATGCCGTTCAACCCGAAGGTGACCACCTGTGCGTGCATCGCCTCTCCTTTTCCTTGGCCCGGACCGATCGCCGGGACCGCATCCTCCTGGTGGAGGTCACGCCTGGGCGGTGACCACCCACACGTCGCCGACTCGTCTGCCAGCCGCGTCGTCACCTCGGGGCCGCCAAAGCCGACCCCGAGGACGACGACACGCGTCGGCATGAGACGCCGGTCGCGTTACTTGTCGTAGGCGGACGGCGACGATCCAGCGTTGACCCCAGATGTTGCCACTTCCTTCCACCAGTCCGCGCCCGCCATCATCTCCCTGACCTGGCTGTCAGTGAGCTGCGGATGGGCCTTGGCGGTGTGCTCTTTGATCCTTTGGAACAGAGCTTCGTCATCCGCGCCGGTGAACTCGATCCGATCGTGGCTCGGATCTACACAGTGGAATCCGCGCATTGCTCCTCCTTCCGACTGCCGGATCGATGCGTCTATCCGCACCGTGGGCATGACGATAGAGAAGCCGCCGGTTCGTATCATGAGGGAACTCCCTCGGATCTGGCCGGGAACAACCTGCGGGTAATGTGGCGGGCATGGCGGAGTTCTTCGGGCGCACGCACGAGCTCGAGGTGATCCACGCCTCGCTGGCTCGGGCGCGCCGCGAGCGGCGCCCGACGGCAGTGATCGTGGATGGTGAGCCCGGCGTCGGCAAGAGCAGACTCATCGACGAGGCCTCGAGGAGCTTCCCGGCCGTTCGGGTTGCGGTCTCCGCGTACGAACCGGAGAGGAGCCTGCCCTTCTCCCTCGGCAACGACCTGACCCGTGCGCTCGCGCGCTCCTCGCCCGCTGCGGGTCTTATCTTGGACTCGATACTCGCGCCGGAGCCCGGCGGCCCGCAGCCCGATTGGTCATCGGTGTTCGAGGCGGCCCATCGCGCGGCCGGTGTCCACGAATCACTCCTCATCTCGATCGACGATTTCCAGTGGTCGGACGAGCGATCCGCGGCGCTCATCCACTACCTGGTACGCGGGGCCCAGGGAGACGGTGATCCGCTCGCGCTGATCGTCGGTGGTCGGCGTTCGATCGCTGTCGGCGCGCTCGTCTCGTCTTTGGAGCGGCTGCTCGGCGACGGGCTGACGCGGGTCACGCTCGGCCCACTGGACCATCGCTCGACGGTGGCGCTCGCGCGCGCTGTGAACCCGGCGCTGGATCCTCAGGCGGCGGCGGCGGCCGCCGACCGATCCGGCGGCTCGCCGTTCTGGTGCGAGTTCCTCGCCGGGGCCCGGGACGTCGAAGCCGATGTCGCGGGCATCGTCGCGGACCGTCTCTCCTCGGCCGGCACCGACGCGGCGATGCTCCTGGAGACGATCGCCGTGCTCGGGCGGCAGGCGCCGGTCGAGGCTCTCGTCGCCATCCGTGGCTGGCCCGAGGATCGGCTTGCCAAAGCACGAACGGAGCTGCTCGCAACGGGGTTGGCCGTGGAGGACGGAGCCGCTTTCCGCATGGTCCACGACCTCGTGAGATCCGCCGTCGAATCCCAGCTCACGGACGAGCGGCGCCGCGACATCCATGCCCGGGTCGCCTCGTGGCTGGAGGGCACGGCCGGTGAGAACGTCACGCTGCTGCTGAGGGCGTCGGAAGCGAAGAGTCGTGCGGGGCTCGACCACCTGCCGCTGACCCTCCGGATCGTACGGTCCCCCATGCGCAGGCTGGTCGGCCTCGACGGGCTGCGGTCGATCGCCGCTCTCATCGATTTGCTGCCGGCCGACACGCCGCAGGAGCGCGAACTGCAAGGCGACCTCGCTTCGTTGGCCGCGGAGCTCGGTCAGCACGGGCTTGCGATGGAGCGGTGGAGCCGCGTCGCAGACCGATTGGGTGAGCCGCGTGATCGCGCGCGCGCCTGGCTGGGTGCATCCGAGGCGGCACAGCAGCTCGAGAGGGCCGATGATGCACGCGCACACCTCGAACGCGCGCGCGCTGCCGGCAGCGACGACCCGGTTTTGCTCCTGGAGCTCCAGGCTGCGGACGCAGCGATCACGCGGTGGCTCGAGCATCGCCCCCAGGAAGCGGGGAGCGCGACGATCGCCGCTCTCGAACGCGCCCGCGCGTTGGCCGCTTCAACCGGCACGACGGAGGCGCTGGAGCCACGCTTCCAGAGCGCGTACCAACGCACCCTCGTGCTCGCCTGCGTGGACGCGATGCAGGCGAACGAGCCCGAGGACATCCTGCCCCTGACGGAGGAGATGACCCGGGTTGCCGCCGGCGCCGGCATCGAGGCATCGCTGCAGGCGAGCCTCCGGCGTGGCTCGGCCCTCACGCTCCTGGGCCGCCTCGCCGAAGCCGAGGAGCAGCTTGGACCGGCGTGGTTGGAGGCGCGCCGTGCGTCTCTTCCCGGGATCGCTCTGGACATCGGGGGGTGGCTCGCCCAAACGAGGTACGACGCCGGCCGCCTTATTGAGGCACAGGAGGTGGCCGACGAATGTGAGGCGCTTGCGGAGCGCATCGGCGAATATTCCCGGCCCGCCATGCTCGCGCGGATGTGGCGGCTGATCATCATGATCTCCACCGGCGACCACCACGCCGCACTCGCCGGCCTCCGGGCGCTGTGCGAGACCGAGCGGGATCCTCATCATCGCATCCCCCTCCATCAGGCCATCGCGCGCTGGCGGTCACGGCTCGACGGAGCCGCGAGCGCCGACGAGGTGCAAGCGCGGATCGCCAGCGGCCGGGGGGATATGGAGGACGCGCGATGCACCCGGTGCGGCCTCGAGTTCATCAGAGCGGCCACCGAATCGCTGGCGCGCATCGGCGCCGTTGACGAGGCTGTGCGCTGGTTCAAAGAGGCGGAGCACGCGCCGCCGCGGGGCGACCTTCAAGCGTGGGACCATCTGCGAGCCCGATCGACCCTAGCCGCAGCAGGGCGCGGGGATCATGCCTCGCTTGAAGAAGCCGTCGACATGGCGGACAGACTGGGGATGGGCATCGAATCGATCTGGGCGCGCACGAGCCTCGCGCGCGTGAAGGCGGCCGAGGGCGACACGACCGGAGCGGAGACGATACTGAGACACGCCTCGGCGACCGCCGAGGAAGCGGGAGCCGCGACGGAGCGAGCTCATGTCGACCAGCTCCTGCGCCAACTGGGCGTCCGCACCTGGCGACGGGGGTCGCGCCTACGAGCGACCGGTGATCTCTCCGTCCTGAGTGACCGCGAGCGCGAGATCGCGAACCTCATCACGGGTGGCGCCAGCAACCCGGATATCGCGCGCACGCTGTTCCTGTCGCGCAAGACGGTGGAGAGACACGTCTCGAGCATCCTGGCGAAGCTTGAAGTAAAAAATCGTGCCCAGCTTGCGGCCAGGATGGCAACCAGCGATCGGCCCCGCTAGGTCGTGTCAGAGTTCGACCTTGTGGAGGTGAACCGATTCGAACCGTCGACCTCTGCGTTGCGAACGCAGCGCTCTACTGGTACCCCTCGGAAACGGGGCCCTCTCGAGGAGCGCAAAGTCCTCACCTGTATCGCTCTCAGCAGCTTTGACGGTCATGACGAAACCGCCGAGATCGATGGAGCGACCCTCGCCCCTCTGAAGAACGTACGCCTCGGGCAGGTTCACTCCGGCGTTCTATGAGCGTGGAGTGGCAACGAAGACTGGGATCAAGCGCTCCGTCCGCTTCTGGTAATCCTCGTACGGCGGGTACGCCGAGACGGCGCGATTCCACCACAACTCTCGCTCGTGGCCATTTACCTCGCGCACGGTGACGGGGAATGGTTCCGGTCCATCCTGCAGCATGACGTCGTCGGGACTCGCGCGGAGGTTGTAGACCCACACCGGGTTCTTAGGTGCGCCGCCGAGCGAGCCGATCAGTGCGTATTCGCCGTCGTGCTCGACGCGCATCAGTGGGGACTTGCGGACGGTACCGGTGCGCCGGCCGCGGCTAGTAACAATCACGACGGGCAAGTCGCTGTCGCCCAACATGTTGGCCTTGCGGCCGCCGGAGCCCTCGTACGCTTCGACTTGGTTTCGGACCCAGTCCCACGGACTGGGGCTGTACTCACCTTCGATGGCCATGGACCTCTCTCGGAGGGTGCCCGGTGGAGGTGAACGGATTCGAACCGTCGACCTCTGCGTTGCGAACGCAGCGCTCTAC
>JBASRP010000178.1:0-1950 GCA_049273905.1 Actinomycetota bacterium | reverse complement strand
CCTTTGCACGTCAAGACTATTTACGACGCTCTGAACGCCGGGCACGCCCCAGGCAGTTTTGATCGCTTGTTGGCGCGCGTCTAACGACTTCACGACGCCGCTCAAGTAGACGGTGCCGCTTTTGGATACCACCGAAATGCCGGTCAAATCCAATTTTTTATCCGCGAGAAGTCGGTCCCGCACCGATTTCGACAGGGCCTGATCCTGGGGAGATTCGACCGTTGGAATCTCCACCGTAGTGGTGCTGCCCATGGTTTGGCAGCCAACAACAAAAGGCAGAACTGATAAAGCGGCGGTCAGCGTGAGTGGCGCGAAGATTGTCAGTGCTGGCTCCTTCCCTCGAGCACTCCCATCTACCCGTCTATTACAGGCGTTCGCGCGTGTCTAGGAAATTAATTCGCTGCGCGGCGGGGGATTTGCCCACGCTGCCTCCGTAGACCCGGTCCTGGCAGTGTCGATGTCGCCGTATTTGAGTGAATCGTTAGTGAATACGCCTACCTCCCAACGGGGGATTTTCGCTTACACCCTGGGAACTACCGTGAGTTTTCGTTAACATTCCCGGTGGTGAGATGTCGATAGTGGGAACAGTCCCGGGCTGCAGATTCTAACGGGCCGCGGCTATGCGGCCTCACTTAGCGGTTGAAGATAGCTAATGATCTCGTTAGGCTCATGGGGCATAATATTCACGCTGGTTTTAATACGGCACGGGACGCCAGCTTACGGGAGTGTCGATTGTTTTAGGGAGGGCCAGCATGCGTAAATGGATCACCGGCGGAGCCATCCTGGCAGCCACGATCATTGTCCTGAGCGCCCTTGTGCTCAACCTCAATTCGTTGATTACGCGCAATAAGGACTACTTGATCGGCCAAGCCGAGCAGGCGCTAGGACGCAAAATTACCGTAGGCGATGTGGAAGCAACGCTTTGGAGCGGGATCGGTGTGCGGCTTATGAACTTCGCCATGGCCGACGATCCGGCTTACGGTTCCGAGGACTTCGTGCGGGCCCGGGATCTCCAAGTCAATTTCAAGCTCTGGCCCCTGTTGAAAAGAGAGGTGCAGGTCAAAAGGTTGATCTTGCACGAGCCGGTTGTTCGGTTAATTCGTAATAGCGCAGGAGAATTCAACTTTTCGACGATCGGCGGCAAAGGTAAAGACAAGCAGCAAAAAACCGAAACGGCCCGCAGGGAAAAGAAAGAGCGCCAGCCCAGAGATGAGTCGTCCGCGGCTTTTCTAGCACCGCTGGTCGATATTTCGGGCGGCGATCTCCGCTACATCGACCGCAGAGACGGCACCGATCTGCAGCTTCGCCAAGTCGATCTTCAGGTCGAAGACCTCGATTTCAATCAGCCCTTTTCGGTCAAGCTCGCCGCCGCAGTCTATGCCGATAAGCATAATTTGAACGTCAGCGCGAAAATTGGCCCGCTCCCGGCGAACGGCGATTGGATTGACGTTCCACTGGCCGGCGACGTCGACATCGACACGCTCGATTTGTCCCGCCTAAAAGCCGCCGCGCCGAAGTTGCGTAACGCGCTAGCGAAAAACTTTGACTTGTCGGGAGTATTTCGAGTCGAAGATTTTAAGTTCAAAGGAACTCTGAAGGATCTGGCAGTCAACGGTACCCTCGAAGGCACACAAGGCACGATTCGATATGGCAAATCGTTTCACAAGCCGGCCGGCGTGCCGCTGTCAGTGTCGACAGAGGGGCGTTATGCCGGCAACAAGATCACCATCAGCAAAAGCCTTCTGAAGTTGCACACGATGGAGCTCGCCAGTGCCGGCGACATCCAGCTGGGCGACACCACGGCCCTTAATCTATCGATAAATTCCAGAACTGCCTCTCTGGATGGATGGGACAGGTTCGTTCCCGGTATCGAGCGCTATCGGCTCAAAGGAACCATGGAGCTGCAGGCAACATTGCGTGGCAACCTCGGCAAAGGAAGCGCGCCTCAGG
>JBASRP010000414.1:0-1753 GCA_049273905.1 Actinomycetota bacterium | reverse complement strand
GGTCGCGCCCGATGACCTGCTCCACCAAGACGGTCTTGCCGGACTTGGAAGGCCCGACCAGGGACACGACCTGTCCCGGCGTGTCGATCGCGTCGCGCAGCTGTTGCTCCAGCTGCTCGCCCGCGCGCTCGACGTAAGTGTGCTCCGGGAACGCGCCCGGTGTGAATACTTCCGTTGCTTTCACGCTCACCGTCCGATGATAGCGGAACTCAGAAGCGCCCCAAGAACGACGCTCGGGACACTTCATTGGTCGCAGCTGCGCGGCCTTATACCAGGTCTAATTCGGCGCTCTGTCCGCCTCTGTGGGCCTCCCGGGGCGTTACGGGGCGCTAGGCAGGGCGGCTGAACCGCTGGGTACGGTGCTGGGCCAAGGCGGTGCGGACGATCTGCTCGGCGGGGAGGCCCGGCAACGTCGCGTCGGGCGCGTCCATGAGCGCTCCGCTCAGCGCGCGCACCATCGCCGTAACATCCCGGCGCAGCGACCAGCGATAGACGGCGCGCCGTACTTCGTCCAGCACCGCCACGTCTCCGACGAGCTCGAGAGCTTCGCGTTCGTCCGCCGTGTTGCGGTTCACGAGGACGGCCGCGCCTTCGCCACACGCGATGCCGGCCAACGCGACGAACGCCTCCTGCCACGGGGTGAGGTGGTCGGGTAGGTATTCCACGAAACCGCGTGAGTCTCCGTCGGAGGAGTTCCTGTGCGCGACGATCCGTATCAAGCGCGCACCGAGCACCACGACCGCAACTCCGTGACCGGCTTCGTGCCCCAACGTCCTGAGGTCCTCGAGAATCGGGTCAGCGCGGCGCTTCAAGTTCTTGCTCCAGCACCCGCACGCGCGCCCGGAGGATTTCGTTCTCCGCCGTCAAGTCGTTGATGGTGACGTTCAACCGCGCGATCGTCATCTTGGTGTCGTCGTCGATGTCGGCCGCGCGCGACACGCGGATCTCCGCCCGACCCGTCTGCTCGTTCGGTCGGAACACGCGCGTCAGTTGGTTCCCCAAGGTCGGGTCTTCATCGAGCATCGCGCGCCTCCAATGCCGAGCGCGCCCGCTCACGTTCGCGGCGCGCTTCCTCCTCCGCAGCCTCATCAACGACCGGGCGGAACCGTGCGTCCACCACGATTCTCGGTCGCGGGGTGTCGGTCGCAACCGCGTGCGCGGCCAACCGACGTTGCGCCTTCTCCTTGACGGCTTCTCGAGCGCGCTCCGCCAGGCGCTCGGCCTTCATCTCTCCGAGGAACGCATCCAACTCCGCAGGGTTGGTCGGACCGATGGGCCCACTCTTCAGAGACGCGGCTTCGTCGATCATGCGGTTGTACTTGGCGAGCTCGAGACGGACCGTGGTCGGTCGGTCGCTCTGGCCCGCCATCACCGCATCGATGCGCGCACACGCCTCAGGATCGGCGTCCTCGGAGAACTCCTTGACGCCCACGGTTGCCGTCAACGGGTTGGCACCCTTCAAGGTTGGTCCCGCCTCGATGATGTCGAGCTCCAGAAGTTCGTTCGCGCCGTCCTTCGCAGGGCGCTCCGCGATGACATCGTACGCGAAGCTCCACTCCTTCACGCGCCGTTCCTTCACCAACCGAAAGACGTGCGCGCCCTTCTCGGTGTCGAGGTCGAACTTCATCAGCAACCGCAAGCCGCGTTCGTCGCTCACAGCCTTGAACGCATCGGCCTTCCCGACGTGCGACGCGGGGTCCGACCAGTCGTGGCTCCATACGATCGGGATCGGGTCTCCGGACGCGCGCCAGCG
>JBASRP010000166.1:0-2171 GCA_049273905.1 Actinomycetota bacterium | reverse complement strand
GGCCCCCTTGACTCAGAGCGATCTGGCAAACATCCGGTAGTCGCGCCCGGCGAAACCCTCGCGGCCCGCTGCGCGCTAACAGGCGGTCATCTTCTTCGCCTCGATGCACATGCAGGACGATCAGCCGCTTCTGGCAATCCTTCACCGGCTTGCCCGCCGGCTCGTCCGCGTCCACTGCCATCAGCACGATCCGTCCCGGCAGCGAGCTGGCCTCGCGCCACAACGGCGCGAACACTTCCTGCACCACTCCCAAAACAGCTTTGGCCTCGAACGGCGAACAGTTTAACCCGTCTTATTCATCAACAATTTTCAATGAGCAAAGAGCCATCGCGTGATTCCCGCGGTTTGATGGAGTGTGAACAGGTCCGGTTCGCACCGCAGGAGATCACGCGATGGGTGAACGGCAAGGATGGTTATTGGAGCCGACGTTTCAGCGGGCCGTCAAGGTTGCAGCGGGCAGCGATCGGCTGACTTCGGACGGCGGCGCGATTCTGCTCCGCGAGGCCGATCATCGGCTGGGACTGGTCGAGTCGCTGGCGGCGCGGCTGGCTGATCCGCGGCGCCAAGACCGCATTCGCTACACGCTGCTGGAGTTGCTTCGCTTCCGGCTGTACGCCTTGGGCCTGGGGTACTCCGCTCAGGACGACCTGGACCGCCTGTGCCATGATCCGGCCCTGAAGTTGGCCGTCTGGGACCGCTACGGAGAGCAGACGGCCGAGGAGCGGCTGAGCAGTCAGCCGACGCAGTCGCGGCTGATCGACATCCTGGCCCACTGGCGCGGCAACCGCGAAGCGGTGCGCGATGCGCTGGCCGACTGGCTCAACCGCTGGGTCCGCGCCACCGGCGCTGACCGCCGCATCCGCCAGGCGACGATCGACATCGACAGCTTCCCCATCGAAGTGTTTGGTCAACAGGAAGGACGAGCCTACAACGGTTACCATAAAGCCGTCACCTATCATCCGCTGGTGGCCAGCTTCTGCACCGGCGGCCACTACGACAGCGGCAAAGACGGCTGCCGCTTGGGCGACGGCTTCCTGCATGCGATCCTCCGCCAGGGCAACGTACACACGGCCGACGGCATCCGCCGCTTTCTGCGGAATGTGATTGCGCGAGCCCGCGAGCTGGCTTGGTCGTTCGATGTGCGGATCGACGCCGGCTTTACGGAAGGCTCCGTCCTCGACGACCTGACCGACGAAAACGTGCCTTTTGTCGGGCGTTTGAAGAGCAATCCGGTGCTGGAGGAACTGGCCGCGCCGCATCTCTGGCGTCCCGTCGGCCGCCCGCCCAAGGGCGGCTACGAAGACGTCATCGAACTGGGTTCACATCGGGCCGGCACCTGGAAGCACGCCCAGCGGCTGATTCTGGTGATCATCGACCGGCCCGATCCCAAGACGGGCCAACTACCGCTGATCCCCGAACATTTCTTTCTGGTGACCAACTGGCCGGCCGAGAAGAAGTCTGCCCTGGACGTGCTCGAGCACTATCGCCGCCGCGGCACGTTCGAGGATCGCCTGGGCGAATTCAACGCCGCCGTCGGTCCGCATCTCTCGTCGCCCAAGTTCCACGAGAACGAAGTGCTGCTCTTGTTGTCGCTCTTGGCCTACAACTTGGCTTCGCTGTTGCGGACGGAGTTGGAAACGAGCGCTGGCGCTTGCTGGGATCTCAAACGGTTTCAGCATTCGGTGCTCAAAGCGGGCGGACGGCTGATCAAACATTCCCGCCGCCTGGTGCTCACGCTGGCCCGCGCCGTCACGCCCTTCTGGCAAACGCTGGCCGCCCGCCTGGCGCGGTGGCGACTCCCCGAGCGCTGGATTCCCCGCGGCCCGCAGCACCGCGACTGGATGCCGCTCCCGCCGCACGCCTACCGCACGCTCGTCCTCCGCTCCTGACTGCGCCGCAATTCGGCCCTCACCGCCCCCGCGGCTGCCGTGGGGGAAAGGGGGCCTTGCCGCTCCATCCCCCCACTCGCCTCCGCTCTTACATCCACCGCCACTCCCAACGACTCCCAGTCGCTAAAATGCCGGGGGTGGTGAATAGGATGGGTTCAATGTGGCCGCGGCTGGTTAGCCGCGGAAGGGAGACCGAAGTTGCCATTCTTACACCACTGGTACCAGGCTTCAATGTGGCCGCGGCTGGTTAGCCGCGGAAGGTCGCTGCTCATCGGTGAGGAC
>JBASRP010000406.1:0-2045 GCA_049273905.1 Actinomycetota bacterium | reverse complement strand
GAGCAGCTCGGCGAGCCGTCCGACGTCTATCAACACCCGCGCAGTCGCGCCGTCGCCGAGGCCCTGGGTCCCGCGAACTTCCTGCCCGTGCGCGTCGTCGAGGTCCGCGAGCTCGGCGTCGTCGTCGAAACCGAGGGCGGCCACCGCGTTCCCGTGGCCGGCATCGCCCAGTACACCGCCGGCAGCCGGGGGCTCTTGGTCTTGCGGCCGGAGATCCTGTCGATGACCGATGCGGCCATGGCGCGCGGCCCCGGCCTTCCCGGCACCGTCAGCCTGAGAGTCTTCGAAGGGGCCCGCCAGCTCTACGAAGTCGACATCGGCGGCACGCTGCCCGTCCGAGTGGAGCTGCCGGCCCAGCACGAAAGCCGTCTCTTCCGAGTCGGCGAACGAGTCCGCGTCGAACTCAGCAGCGACACCGTCGTCCTGGTTCCCGACGGCCCACAATGAGATGACCACGGCGCCGGCTCGCGCGGGCGGGGGCGCCGCGCCGCGGGTGGCGGGTGAGTGCTTCCGGTCTGGCGGCGAACGATGAGTCGAGAGCGTAGGACTCTCGGAGTGCGCGCTACTGGCCGGGCGCCGACACCAGGGGGTTCGGTCAGAGATTTGCGTTACATCGCCAAGCGCTCGCCGCCGGACCGGAAGCACGAACCGGCCAGGCCCTGCGGCGCGGCGCCCCCGCTCGCGCGAGCCCGATCGCCGAAGAAGCTACAGTGAGTAGGTCTTGTCCTGTTCGAGGATCGAAATGCGGGCGGGGTCGATGCGCGAAAGCTCCTCGGCAGTCTCGTCGTAGAACTGCGGCTTGATGTGATAGATCCACACGGGCACGTTGGCCGGCAGCTTGTCGAGCTCGCGCTTGATGCGGTCCGGCGTCATGTGGCGGGCGACATCCGCGAGCTGCGCGAGGCGGTTCGGGTACGCGCACTCGAGGATGATGGCACGGAGCCCGCGCAGGCCGCGCGCGGCCTTCCAGATCGCCTCGGTCGGGCCGGTGTCGCCGGAGAAGATGAAGCCCGAGGTCCCGTCGTGCAGGATGAAGCCGCTCGTCGGCACGCTGTGATTGACCGCCACCGGGGTGACCCAGAGATCCCCGACGCGCTGCTCGGCTTCTTCCACGAGCGTCCGGTACTTCATCACCGGCGCCTCGGGCGGGATCTGCGCGAAGTCCGGCCAGCCGACGTTGTTGAAGACGCCCGTGCGCAGCGCGTGCACCACCGGCTCGACGCTCGCGACCGTGAGCGGCTCGCGAGCCTCTCCGGCGAAGGCGATCGTCTCGGTGAGGAAGGCGAGGCCGGCGACGTGGTCGAGATGAGCGTGCGAGATGAGCGCGTGCTCGATCAGGCGCTGCTCGGCGGTGGTGAGAGCGCCGCCCACGGTGCCGGCGTCGACCAGGATGCGCTCGTTGACCAGAAACGCGGTGGGACGTTGACCGAGTCCTTCGGCTCCAAAGGCGCCGAGCACTCGTATCTTCATTAACGACGGATACTAGCATACATTGTCGGGGATGGCCGTACGCTGGCCGTGGATGTGGGACGTCGCGCGCAAGCATCTGGCGGGCATCCTGGCCGGTCTCGCCACGGTCCTCCTCGTCACCTTTGGATTCCTCGACGGCCTCGAGTACTGGTCGCTGGCGCAGCTCTTCGAGCAGCGCGGTCCGCGCGAACCGGCGGCGCCGATCGTCATCGTCACCATCGACGAATCCACGTTCGCCGAGCTGAACATGCAGTGGCCCTTTCCGCGCACGGTGCATGCCGAGCTGTTGACGAAGCTCGCCGCCGGCCGCCCGCGCGCGATCGGCGTCGACCTGATCTTCGACACCCCGTCGTCGCGCGGCCCTGACGACGACGAGGCGCTCGGCGTCGCCGTCGCGCGGGCCGGCAACGTCATCCTCGGCGCCGCCGTCGCCGAGGACGTCCAGCCGTTCTACCGCCGCGAGACACTGAACCAGCCCATCCAGGTGATTCGCCAGGGTGCCGCCGGGGTGGCGCCCGTCAACATGTACCCCGACCCGGACGGCGCCATCCGTCGCGTGCCGCTCTCGCTGAAGC
>JBASRP010000387.1:0-1660 GCA_049273905.1 Actinomycetota bacterium | reverse complement strand
CACGATGGTCTTCACGCATCTGCCCTCGAACCTGATCCTCGCGTCGATCCCGTTCGCGCCGAACCAGGCGTCTGCGATCGCGTTGCTGCTCGCGCGCTTCGCGCTCAGTCAGATGGACGTTCCCGCGCGGCAGTCCTACGTCGTCGCCGTCGTCGACCCCGAAGAACGGACCGCGGCCGCGATGTTCACCAACACGTCACGCGCGGCCGCGCAGGCCGCGAGTCCGGCAATCTCGGGCCCGGCGCCCGCGGGCTCGGCGGTTCCGTTCGTCCTCGGAGCGGGTCTGAAGATCCTCTACGACATCCTGCTCTACCGAGAGTTCCGCTCGGTGCGCACGCCAGAAGAGAAAGCGCGGCTCGGCGAGCCATGACGGTCCGCGCCGTGTTGTTCGACTTCGGGCACACGCTCGTCGATTTCAGGCGCACCGAGGACGCGCTGCGCGCTGCGTACGGCGTGGTGCGCGAGCGGCTGACCGAGTGGGTCGAAGACCGCGCGCCGCCCGAGGTCGACGAGCTCGTCGAGCGGATCGCCGGGGCCGTGGACGACATGGTCGGGCGCTCGTACATGGAGCGGCGCTTGGAGGAACTCGACCAGGTCGCGCTCTTCGCGCAAGCGTTCGCCGCGATCGGCTACCAGCTGCCTCCGGATCTGCTCTACGAGGTGGCGGAGATCGACCACGACTCGTTCTCGCAGTCGTTGACCGCGCCGGCGTCGACCCTCGAAACGCTCGTCACCTTGCGCGAGGCCGGGTTACGCCTGGGGCTGATCTCGAACCTGTCGCTGCTGCCGCACAAGGTCCGCGCGGACCTCGAACAGCTCGGGATCGCCCCCCATCTCGATGCGGCGGCCTTCTCGAGCGAGATCGGCGTCCGCAAACCGGACGCGCGCATCTTCCTGCACGCGTTGCAAGCGCTCGGCGAGGATCCGGCGCACGCCGTCTTCGTCGGCGACCGGTTGAACGACGACATCGTCGGCGCTCAAGCGGTCGGCATGCGGACCATCCTCACGCGCGAGTTCCGGCAGGAGGAACCGGGGGACGTGACACCGGACGCGGTCGTCGAGAGGCTCGCGGAGATCCCGGACGTTATCGCCGGGTGGTGACCTAGCTGCGGCCGGCGAACGCCACGCCGAGCAGACCGAACAGCAACAGCCCGCTGAGCCCCGCGGAGACCCATGTCAGGACGCGCGGCTGGATCAGTGGCTCGCGGTGGCCGTCGCGAAGGCGCAGCGTCTCGAGCATCGAGAGCAGCCACACGGCCGCCGCGGCGAGCGCGAAGATCGTGCCGACGCCGCGCACCAGCACACGTCCCGACGCGGGGGGACGCGCGAGGAGCATGATCGCGATGCCGACCGTCCACACGTACATCACGGTTCGCGCCACGGCGGGGCCGACGGCGCGATAGATCCAATGCCCGGCGCCGGGGAGCAACGCCGACGCCCACACCGCGGAGCCGCTCGACCCGCGCGGTGCCTCCACGTTATTGCGCCCGGCGAAGAACGTCGCGAAGTTGGAGCCGCAGCGCGCGCACGTCGTCGCTTCGAGAGGGTTCTCTTTGTCGCACGCCGGGCACGTCCACACGACGGCGCCGTCCTGCGTCGCGATCGACGGATGGCCGAATGGCCCGTGCGCCGGCTCCTCGGAGCGCGCCTCGTTCGCGGG
>JBASRP010000364.1:0-8537 GCA_049273905.1 Actinomycetota bacterium | reverse complement strand
CGCTTCGCGTGGCCGACGTGGTCGTCGCTCCGTCGGAGTACGTGCGCCGCGACATCCTCGCGACCTACGGATCGCGCTGGGGGCGGACGGTCGCCGCGATCCCGAACCCCGTCTCGTGGCGTCGGTTCGAAGGCACGGAGGTCGGTCTGAAGGATCTGCCGGGTAGGCGCTACGTCTTGAGTGTCTCGGCGCAGTACGCGCACAAGAACCTCTCGACTCTGCTGCGGGCCTTCGCGCATCTCCGCGGCCGGACGGAAGGCAAAGGCGTCACCCTTGTTTTGGCCGGCCAGTGGAGCGACCGGCTCATCGGGATCGCCCGCCGCGTCGATCTTCGCGAGGAGGTCCGAGGCCTCGGAATCGAAGGCGCCGTCCGGATGACCGGGTACGTGAGCGACGCCGAGATCGGCGCGCTCTATCGAGGCGCGAGCGCGTTCGTCTTCCCGTCCCTCTACGAAGGGTTCGGCCTTCCGGCGGTCGAGGCGCTGGGGTTCGGTCTGCCCGTCCTCACGACGCGCCGGACGGCGATCCCCGAGACGACTCTCGGGCTCGCGACCTACCTCGACGATCCGCTCGACCCCGTAACGATGGCGGACGCGTTGGCGTCGATGCTCGCGGCGCCGGAGAGGTTCCGGCCGGGTCCGGCTGACGTCGCGCGGATCCGGGAGACCTACGCGCCGGCCCGGGTCGGGCGCCTCTACCTCGACGCGTTGCGCGGCGCCTAGCCGACGCGGACGTCGTCGCTGGGAACGCGCCCCTCTTCCTCGAACCGGCGCCCGGCTTTTTGAGCCAGCACGAGCCCGATGAAGCGCGGACCGAGCCCTAGGTAGCGGCGCCACAGGCGCTGCGGCTCACGGCCGAGCCGGTAGAGCCATTCCAGGGCGTTGTCCTGCATCCACCCCGGCGCTTGCGCCAGCGTGCCGGCGTGGAAGTCAAACGCGGCGCCGACGGCGAGGATCGGCATCGAAAGACGCTCGCGCATCTCGTACGCCCAGATCTCCTGGCGGGGGCAACCCAGCCCGACGAACACGATGCGCGCGCCCGAGGAACGGATCCGCTCCGCGAGGTCGTCCCGTTCCTCGACGGTCATCGTTCGGAACCGCGACGGCTCGGCGCCGGCGATCGCGAGGGCGGGGAACTGCTCGTTAAGATTTGCGACGAGCGGCGTCAGGACGTCCTTTGTGCTGCCGTACAGAAAAACGGAGAAGCCCTGCTCGCTCGCGAGCCCGCACACCCGGAGCATGAGGTTCGGGCCGTAAACGCGATCGGGCAGATGGATCCCGTGCAGGACGCGCAGCGCGTGACGTACCGGTTGCCCGTCCGGCACTACTGCGTCGAGCGCGTTGAGACGGTGCCTTTGCTCGGGATCGTTCCATGCGGTCATGACGGCGTGGGACGCGGCCGCGGTGAGCGTGAAAGGCGTGCGGTCGTTCGCGGAGCGGATGATGTGATCGGCCGCGGCCTCGTAGTCGATCGCATTCACACGGACGCCGATCACGTTCCGGCGGCCTAGGTCGATCACTTTTCGGCCCGCCATCGCTCCACGTTCTGGTCGTAGATCTCTTTCATGATCGCCGGGACGTCCCGGACGATGCCCCACGCGGGATAGTGCTCGCGGAGACGCCGCAGATCGCTCACGTACCAGATGTGATCGCCGATCCGCGCGTCGTCGGTATAGGTCCATTCCATCGGACGTCCGGCGATCTCCTCGGCGAGCGTGATCGCTTCGACCATCGAGCAGTTGCTGTCGCGTCCGCCGCCGATGTTGTAGACCTCGCCGGGCTTGGGGTCGCGCGCGATGAGGTCGATGGCCGCGACGAGGTCGGCCGCGTGGATGTTGTCGCGGACCTGCTTCCCCTTGTAGCCGTAGACGGTGTACGGACGGCCGAGAGCGGCGCACTTCATCAGGTACGCCAGGAAACCGTGGAGCTGCGCGCCGGAATGGCGCGGGCCGGTGATGCACCCGGCGCGCAGGCACGCCGTCCTCATCCCGAAGTAGCGCCCGTACTCCTGCACGAGGACGTCGGCTGCCACCTTCGACGCGCCGAACAAACTGTGGAGGCTCGCGTCGATGCTCATCTCCTCGGGGATGCCTTCGGCCGCGTAGGGATGCGCGGGATCGACCTCCCAGCGCGTTGCCTCTTCGACGAGCGGCAGGGTATTCGGCCGGTCTCCGTAGACCTTGTTCGTCGACATGAACACGAAGGGCACGTCCGGGCAATGCTGCCGCGCGGCTTCGAGCAGGTTCAGCGTCCCCTGCGCGTTCACGCTGAAGTCGGTGGCGGGCTCGCGCGCGGCCCAGTCGTGCGACGGTTGTGCCGCTGCGTGCACGACGAGGCCGATCGCGGCCCCGTGGGAGCGGAAGAGCTCCTCGATCGCCGCGGCGTCACGCACATCGGCGTCGAGATGCGTGTACTTCGCCCCGAGCTCGCGGTCGAGACGCGCGCGGTTCCACTTCGTCGACCCCTCGGGCCCGAAGAAGTATCCGCGGAGGTCGTTGTCGATACCGACGACGTCGTAGCCGCTCTCCGCGAAGTGCGTCGCCGCCTCGGAGCCGACGAGCCCGAGCGATCCGGTGATCACGGCGACCGTCATGATCCCCTCAGTTCCACATGCTGAGATCGCGGCCCAACCATCGCGCGAGCGCGGCGTTGTCCTCGGCGAAATACGCGGCGAGCTCGGTGCGAAACGCGCGATCGAGCGGCGGCGGCGTACGCCCTTCTCGCGTCGCGAGGTTCACGAGCGGCCGCCAGACGCGGCGCGGCAAACGACCTTTCTGCGCGGAGCGGATCAGGAACCGCAGCAGCGGCGCGGCGCGCGGCTCGCGGTAGGTGTTCGTCACCTCGCCGACGTTGGCCGGCACGACCGTCTCGTCGATCCCGATGTGCGCGCACAGGGTCTTGAAGGTGCCGACGGGATCCGCGATGAGGTCGTCGAGCAGAAGAACGAGGAGCTGGTCGCGCGGGAAGAGTTCGGTGAAGCGAACGAGCTGCGGCTCGTAGCGGCTGAAGCCGAGATAGAACGGCCAGCCCTTCCCGCCGGGATCCGTTCGTTCGTCGGCCACCGCCTCCTCGAACGTGCGGCGCTCGAGCCCGTAATAGCGCGCGTGCAAGTAGTGCGAGTGCGCGCGATCGATCGGGTTGCGCAAGATCACGACCAGGCGTGCCTGCGGGACGATCTCGGCGATGCGCGCCGGCGTCTCGTCGGAGAACAGGTACGAGGGCGAGGCCTCTCCGATCGCTCTCTTGCCGGCGCCCGCCCCGAACAGCCCGGCGTACCAGTCGACGCCGCGCGCGAAGTTGCCCTCGTCGTTGAAGAAGTTGACCTCCTTCGACTGCGGGACGAACACCTCGGGGTGCGCCTTGAGGTAATGCCAAAGGGAACTGGTCCCTGATTTGGCGGCTCCGACGATGAGGAATGTTGGGAGGATCCGATCCATCTCTCAGTCCGGCGATAGGGATGCGATGGCCATGGGCTCGCAATACTATCCAGCGCGGGTCGCCACCCCGTCGACCCACCCCGGCCCGGTTTTCGTTACATTTTTGCCGCATGCTCCCCAACTTCTTGATCATCGGAGCCCCCAAGGCGGGGACGACGGCGCTCGCCGCCAGCCTCGCCGCCCACCCGCAGGTGTACGTGGCGCCGGAGAAGGAGGTGCACTTCTTCGACGACCAGTGGGCGCGCGGTCTGGACTGGTACGCGGAGCGGTTCGCCGGCGCGCGCGAAGAGCGCGCGCTGGGGGAGGCGAGTCCCACCTACATGTACGTCGATCCCGCGCTAGAGCGGATCGCCGAGACCGTGCCCGCCGCGAAGCTCATCGTCTGCTTGCGCAATCCGATCGATCGCGCTTATTCGCACTACTGGTGGATGCGCGCGCTCTTCGAGGAGCACACCTTCGAGGATACGGTCCGGCGCGAACTCGCCGGAGAGACACGCGAGATGGGCGTGCGTCCCTACGTGCGGTCCGGCGAGTACCTGACCCGCCTGAAACGCATCCGCGAGATCCTCCCAGCCTCCCCGCTGCACGTGATGATCCTCGAGGACCTCCGTACGGATCCGGAGCCGACGTACGCCGCGGTGTGCCGCTTCCTCGAGGTCGACGACACGGAGGCGCCGGGCGACCTGTCCGAGATCCGCAATCCGGCGTACCGGCTGCGGTTTCCGTGGCTCCGGAAGGCGATGTTCCGCTTCCACGCCCGGCGGCGGCTGGGGGCGACCTTGGTCGACCGCATCGACCTGTGGAACCGGGTGCCGTTCCGGTACCCATCGATGGATCCGGCGACCCGGGCGACGCTCGAGCGCCACTACGCGCGACCGAACGCGGATCTGGCCGCCTGGCTGGGACGCGACCTCTCCGCGTGGCAGCCCGCCACTTCGCCCGAACCGACCGCATCGCCTGAACGGCCCTAACCCCGGAGCTTGCTCGAACCGGTTGGCGGGTAAGCAGGAGACTTGACCGGCTCTCCCGAATGACAACAATGCTACCGGTCGGTCGGAAATCGCCTGAATCGCACATCCTTCCCCGTGGCGATGGGAATCGGGATCGCTGCGAAAGGAGCCGGGTCGTGAGGGGACGTTTCCGCGGGTTCATCGCGTTCGCACTTCTGGTCGTGGTCGGCCTCGTGATCACGCAAGCGTTCGCAGATCCACCCATCCCCGAGACGGGCATCCACCCCGCCCTGCAGAACCTTCCCGCGGTGGCGCCCGGACCGTGCACGTCGACGAACAGCTACGAGCAGGAGCTGTGGCAGGACTACGGCGACAAGTGCAAGCGGCTCCACTTCGCCTTCGGTCCGATCTGGGCCAAGCCCGGCCAGAACGACGTCCTGATCGAGCCCGTGACGATCCAGAAGCCGGCATACGACGGCTACATCGTGCGCTTCCGGCCCGACCTCGTCGATGTGAGCGGTGAGCCGCCGCCGATCGAGGAAATCCACCTCCACCACGCGACCTGGCTGAACGTCTACCCGCAGTACGGCAGCGGTCCGTTCTTCGCAGCCGGCGAGGAGAAGACGATCGCCACGTTCCCGCCGGGCTACGGCATGCACGTCGGCGCGCTGGACACCTGGCTCTTGCTGTACATGGTCCACAACGCCATCCAGACGCCGCGGCCGGTCTGGATCACATACGACGTCGACTTCATCGCCGAGGACGACGCGGCGGCGCTGGGCATCGTGCCCGTCAAGCCGATCTGGCTCGACGTGCAGCGGCGTCCGATCGCGCCGGGCGCCACCGACACCGGCGGCAACCCAGTCTTCAACGTCCAGCGCGGCTTCGGGAGCGTCGACGAGAACCTGTTCGGGGACGCGTCGCTCGGCGGCGGGACGGGGCGGCTCGTCTGCGCGTGGCCGAAGCAGGACTGCGCGCGTCACGACGTGTACGGGAACGTGACGCCGCAGCAAGGTGTGCCGCTCAATAACTTGCGCGGCGCCGATTGGGAAGTGACGCCCGACTTCGAGGGGACGCTCATCGGCATCGGCGGCCACGTGCATCCCGGCGGGATCCGCGACGAGGTGAGCCTCGTACGGAACGGCGTCGAGAAACCGATCTTCTTCTCCGAGGCGGTGCCCTGGAAGCCGGGCAGCCCCGACACGGCCGGCGTGTACGACGGCCTGACGTCGTGGGACTTCTCGATGACCGTCACCGGCTCGACGGTCGGGTGGAAGCCGAAGATCAAAGCCGGCGACATCCTGCGCCTGAACGCCGTCTACGACTCCCAGCAAGCGTCGTGGTACGAGAACATGGGCATCGTCGTCGCGCTCGTCGCGCCGGCCGCGACCGAACGTGAGGACGCGTTGCACGGCGGGCCTGGCCTCGACGTCTTCGCTCCGGGCGTCACGCTCGACCCGGGCTTGCCGACGCTCGCGAAGAAGGTTCCCGGATGGAACGTCCCGTCGTGCACACCGGGTGCAACGACGCTCTGTTTGCGCGGCCAGGTGACGCACGACCACATGGCCGAAGCGACGAACCACGGCGGCCCGGAAGGCGCGCCGATCGCCGCGGGACCGGGCCAGAAGGTCAGCGAGCTGATCTCGGTCGGGTTCACGTACGGCGCGGCAGACCTCGGCGTGATCGGGACGACCGGGATCCCGCAGTTGACCGTGGGGCAACCGGTCCGCTTGTGGAACGTCGACTCGCCGCTCGACATCTGGCACACGTGGACCCGGTGCAAGGAGCCGTGCTCGGGTCGCACGGGCATCGCCTTCCCGATCGCGAACGGCGGCGGGTTACAAGACCCGATGGACTTCGACTCGACCGAGATCGGCTACGGGCTGTTCTTCTCGCCGGCGAGCGGCCAGTTCGGAAGTAACAACAAGTCGACGCAAGAGGCGGTGCAGGACGGGCTGTACTGGGATTTCACCCCCACCCAGACCGGCGTCTACTCGCTCTTCTGCCGGATCCACCCGTTCATGCGTGGCGCGTTCGAGGTGGTGAGCGAGTGACGAAGGGAGCAGGGATGCGAGGCAGCAAGAGGACGGCGGCGATGGCACTCGCCGCCGGCGCGCTCGCGACGTTGGTATCGGTGGGCGGGACGGCGTCGGCGGCGAAGATCGGGCACGTCGTGACCATCCCGGGCTCGGCCTCGCTCGGCTTCTTTCCCCGTCCCGTCGTCATAACGAAGGGCAGCACGTCGGCGCTCCACAACTTCGACATCGCGCAGCACGACGTCGTCTCGGATTCGGGCCTCTTCGCTTCGCCGCTGATCGGTGTCGGCAAGGCGGCGGACATCGTCGGAACCGCGTCCTTGTCGGCCGGAACGTACGCGTTCCATTGCTCCATCCACCCGAACATGCGCGCGAACCTCATCGTCCGGTGACGACGCCGCTCTCAGACGAAAGGGACCGATGATCCGCTGGAAGCGCTCCTGGCCCGAGCTACCCGAAAACCTTCCGGTCGACGTGATGCCGAACTCGAACGGCGAGTTCATCCCGTTGCCGCCGACGCACGAGCAACGCGCGATCATGGACCTCGCGGGCAAGGAGTCGGACCGGTGGGCGAAGAAGATGGGGATGCCGCGCCGCCAGTTCCTGCGCACCGCCGCGGCGTGGACAGTTGGCTTCTGGGCGATCAACCAGATCCGCGGCAGCAAGTTCGGTTGGTACGCGAACGCGATGGGCGATCCGGCTTGCGAGAACCTGAACGACCCGGGGAGCGGTGAGCCGTATCAGCTCAACAACCTGCCCGGCGAGTGGATCTTCGACATCCAGACGCATCACGTGGATTCGGCCGGGCAGTGGCGCGTCACGAACCCCGCGATCGAGGCTTTCTTCGCGGCGATTTGGTCGCAGTCCTCACCGGCCCCCGGACTGTCGCGCCACAAGTACGACAAGAACCGGGAGGTCGACCCGATCGAGTACCTCTCGCAGTACTACTACCTGAAGGAGATCTTCCTCGATTCCGCGACCTCCGCCGCTGTTCTTTCAGCGGTGCCGTCGTCGCAGGAGCTCAATCCTCTTCCCACCGCGACGGCCGCGGCGACGGTGCACATGGTGAACCAGCTGGCTGGATCGACCGAGAAAAACCCGCGCTCGGTCATGCACGCGTTCGTGATGCCGAACTACGGCTCCGCCGGCACGACCACGATGAAGAGCGGCCCGGAGCCGGCCTTCATGAAGCAAGAGTTCCATCACATGGACCTTGCGGCGGACCGGTACGGCGACATCCTGCGCGCGTGGAAGGTGTACACGCCGTGGGGGGACATCCCCTACGCGAGTGGCTGGTTCCTCGACGATCGCGTCGGCCGGCAGTTCTGCGAGAAGGTCATCGAGGTCGGCAACCGCACCGGCGTCCCGAAGACGATCTGCTGCCACAAGGGCTTCGCGCTTCCCGCGTTCGATCAGCGCGCCGCATCACCGAAGGACATCGGCCCGGTCGCGAAGGAGTACCACGAGGAGGGTCTCACCTTCATCGTCTATCACTCGGGGTACACGGGCGGGACGTCGCAACTGTCAACGCAGGTCGAGAACGGTGACGGCGAGTACCCCGGCGACGACGCCTGGGATTCGGCGAAGCTCGGGACGAACTCGCTCATCAAGAGCCTGCGAGAGAACGGCTGGTCTGCGCGGCACTTCGCTCCCGGTGGGACGCCCGGCCTCGCCGGCGTCGCCGGAGACGGCGATCCGGATCAGCACGGCAACGTCCCGAACGTCTTCGCCGAGATCGGCTCGGCCTGGTCGAGCGTTTTCCACGACCCCGAGGCGGCCGCGCACATGCTCCTCAAGCTCATCTACTACGTCGGCCCGAAGCGCGTCGTGTGGGGGACGGATTCCCTGTGGTTCGGGAGCCCGCAGACTGTGATCGCCGCGCTGCGGACCTACGAGCCGAGTCAGGAGATGAAGGCCAAATACCGCTTGCCGTTCGGTCTCGAAGGCGACGTCGAGAATCCTCTCGTCAAGGCCCCCTCGCCGTCACGAACGATCCGCAACGCGATCTTCGGACGCAACGCGGCGGTCCCCTACCGGATGGACCCCGACGCCCAACTCAACGCGATCGCGTGCGACAAGGTCCAGGACATCCGCAACGACTACCTCATCAACCCG